>JAITHQ010000142.1 GCA_031279925.1 Treponema sp.
GTGGAAACCGCGTTCAAGGCCGGTGCGTCGGGTGCTATGGTGGACGCCTCAAAACTTGAAAGCCTTGATGTGATAAAGATCGCCAAAGACATGGGGAAGGAACTTGTCGTGGTGGACAATACCCTGCGGGGTTTGCAGGACGCCGCCCGAGTGTATCTGGAGCGGTTTCCCGGGCTTTTAAAAATCGGCATTACCGGCTCGTCGGGAAAAACTACTACCAAGGAAATCGCCGCCGCCATTATCAGGGAAGAAAAAAACACGGTGATGAATCTGGGGAACCTCAATTCGGAGACTGGGCTGCCCCTTTCGGCGTTTGAGGTCCGCTCCCACCACGAGGCGGGGATTTTTGAATTGGGCATGAACCGCAGGGGGGAAATCGCCGAACTCGCCGCGGTGCTGAAACCAAACATCGCGCTTATTACCAACATAGGTTCCGCCCATATCGGAATTCTCGGCAGCAAACAGGCAATAGCTAAAGAGAAAAAAAATATTTTTTCACGGTTTACCGGAAGCGAAATTGCCCTGATTCCGGAGGATGACGAATACCGGGATTTTCTTGCCGAAGGAATAACAGGGCAGGTTCGTTTCTATGGGCCAAAATCCTTTAAAGAACTGGGTGAAATAAAAGACATGGGCCTTGAGGGGAGCCGGATAGTCTGGGAAGGGGAGCGTATTCATTTTGGTCTGCCCGGACGGCACAGTCTTGCCGACGCTTTGGCTGCCCTTGCCATTGCACGGGAGATACCCCTTAGCCGCAATGCGGTAAAGCGGGGGCTGGAATCGGCGCGGCCCCTTTTTGGCAGGGGGGAGATTATCCGGGGAAGGACAACGGTGATCCGTGACTGTTACAACGCCAACCCCGAATCCATTGACTGCGCCCTGGATTTCTGCGACGGCCTTGACTGGCAGGGCCGGCGGATATACGTAATCGGCGACATGCTGGAACTGGGGGAGAATTCCCCCGCCGCCCATGAACGCATAGGGCGGCGGCTGTACGCTTCCAGGGCGGACATGGTTTTTCTGTATGGAAAGGAAACCGCCGCTGCCAAAGCCTTTATGCAAGACCGGCCATTTTTCCATTTTTCCGATATGGGCGAACTGGGCCGCGCCCTGGACGGGTTTGTCCAAAGCGGGGATCTGGTTCTGCTTAAGGGATCGCGGCGCTGCGCGCTGGAACAGTTAAGCGCTATGCTTGCCGGTTCAAACGGGGGGGCTGCCTGATGTTTTTGGAATTTATCTACCCCCTGGTAAAGTACTTTACCCCCTTCAACGTGTTTCTGTACCTTACCTTTCGGGGCGCTTATGCGGCGCTGACCACGCTCCTTTTGTGTTTTTTGTTCGGCGGCAGGATTATTGAATCGCTCAAGGGCCTTAAGATAGGGCAGTCTGTCCGCAACGACGGCCCGGCAAGCCACATGGTAAAGACCGGAACGCCGACTATGGGCGGCCTGTTTATCATTTTCTCGGTGGTGGTTTCCATGCTGCTGTGGGGGGATTTGAGCAGTAAAACGATCTGGCTTACCCTTTGTTCCTTTACCGCCTTTGGCGCCATCGGCTTTATTGATGATTACCTTAAGGTGCGCCGGCATAATTCGGCGGGGCTTCCGGCCTGGGGTAAACTGGCCGGGCAGTTTGCCGTGGCTTTTTTGGTAGTATTGATTCTGTACTTTACAGGCGGCGAGGAAACCACGGCCCTGTATATCCCCTTCTTCAAGAATCCGCTTGTTGATATGGGGCCGCTGTGGATACCGTTTGGAGTGCTGCTTGTCGTAGGCGAATCCAACGCGGTAAATTTTTCCGACGGCCTTGATGGATTATTGGCGGGGCTTTTAATTTTGGTATTTATTACCCTGGCGATTCTTACCTACATCAGCGGACGAACCGATTATTCGGCCTACCTTGGAATACCCTATATTCCGGGCGCGGGGGAACTTACCGTATTTTGCCTTGCCGCCGCCGGGGCCTGCATCGGCTTTCTTTGGTTTAACGCCCATCCCGCCGAAGTTTTTATGGGGGATGTGGGCAGCCTTTCCCTGGGCGGGGTGATTGCGGTAATATCCCTTATTATCAAAAAGGAATTACTGATCCTCGTTATCGGCGGGGTATTTGTGCTGGAAATCGCTTCGGTTATTATCCAGGTTGTATCGTTTAAACTCAGGAAGAGGCGGGTGTTCAAAATGGCGCCGCTTCATCATCACTTTGAACTATCAGGATGGCCGGAGACCAAGGTGGTAATCCGCTTCTGGATACTGGGCGGGCTTTTTGCCATTATCGCCCTTTCAACATTGAAGATACAGTAAGGACGCTATGAATTATTTTGCATCTGAACGGATGAGTATAACCCTTAGAAGTGACCATATTCTCAGCGCCAGCGTTTTCCTGCTGACAGGCATGGGTATAGTAACCCT
Organism: Treponema sp.; assembly: GCA_031279925.1. The sequence goes on from JAITHQ010000142.1 coordinate 2,409, forward strand.
TTACTCGTCTTCGTTTGCCTTTGCCGAACGGTTCTTTAACAACAGTTTCTATTTTGTTTCCCGCCAGCTTTTAATGGGCGCAGCGGGAATCGTTTTTTTCATTATTGCGGGAAGGATCAATTTTGGCCTTGTAAGAAAATTGATTAAGCCCCTGATGGCTGTCGCGGCCATTCTGTGCATCCTTACATTTATTCCCGGCATCGGTGTGACGCGTAACGGCGCGACCCGCTGGATCAAGATAGGCTCCTGGACGTACCAGCCCTCCGAACTGGTGAAGCTGGCCCTTCCCATTTATCTGGCCCATATTTTTGACAAGAAAAAAGAGAATCTTGATACTTTAAGTACCGGTATTCTGCCGCCGGTACTGCTTACCGCCCTTTTTTTTACGCTTATTTACTGGCAGAATAATTTTTCCACAGCGGTTTTTATCGCGGTAAACGCCCTGGCGGTTTTTTTTATCGCGGGGATTCGCCTGCGTTATTTCAGCATGGCTACGATTATTTTTCTGCCTGTTTCGGTCCTGTTGATCCTTACCAGGGAACACCGGGTCAGGCGGATTGTCAGTTTTGTAAACCCGGAATGGGATCCCCGGGGCGCGGGGTATCACGCCCGTTCCAGCCTGCTTACCGTTATATCAGGCGGCTTCTGGGGAAAGGGAATAGGGCAGGGGACGCGCAAAATTGCCAGTGTGCCGGAAATTCAGTCAGACTTTATCTTTTCCGCCTTTGCCGAGGAATCGGGCTTTCTGGGAGTGCTGCTTTTTTTTATCCTTTTTGGTGTTTTTGCGTATCAAGGCTACCGGGCCTCGCGGCGAAGCGAAACGGTATTTGGCCAGCTTCTGGCTTTTGGCCTGGTTACCATGATTGTCTCGCAGACACTGCTTAACATCGCGGTAGTAGCCGGCGTGGTTCCTGTTACCGGGGTTCCCTTGCCCTTTTTCTCCGCCGGCGGTTCTTCCCTGGCGACTGTTCTTGTCGCCGCCGGACTCATTGCAAACGTAAGCAGGCGGAACATTTTCCCGGGGGAGGGTAGGAGCTATATCGGATTGGAGGAACAGGATGTCCGGTGATTTTATGTATTCCGCGGAAGTGGAAATGGAAGATATACCGGTAAAACCCGCCGCCTCTGTAAAAATAGAAAAGGGCCTTAAGCGGCTGCTGATTCTTGCGGGGATTATTCTGGGCGGGGAATGTATCTGGCTTTTTGGCGTTAGTCCCTGCATACCGCTGTCAACTGTGGAAGTCAAGGGGTTTCCCGGTTTCGAGAAAACGGAAGCCCTGGCTTTTGCCGGTATTGGCGAGGGGGCTTCTTTTGTGTCGGTTAACGCGGGGGAAGCGGAAAAAATTCTTCTGGGGCATTACCTTGTGGAATCGGCGAAGGTGTTAAAGCGTTTCCCGGACAGGCTTTCGATATTTCTTGAACCCCGCCGGGCGATTGGCCTTTCTCTGGTAGACATTCAGGGCAGGCTGCTGCCGGTGTATTTTGACAAGCACGGCGTGATATTCAGAATTGGAAACGGAAAGGGAGACGCGCCGCCGTACCTGCCGGTTATTTCGGGGATCCTTATTGAACAGCCGGTTCTGGGTATGCATCTTCCGGCGGCGCTTACGCCCCTGTTTGCGGAACTGGGCAAAATTGCCGATGAAAGCCCGGAACTTTTGGGAGCGATTTCGGAGATTCAGATTGTACGCAAGCCGTTTGATGGATTTGACCTTGTGCTGTATCCGATCCATAATCCCATACGGGTTAGGATGGGAAGCAGCATTAATCAGGAAACCCTTCGGTATGTACTGCTCATGCTCGATGTGTTTAAGTCTGGAAACTCCGCTTCCCTTCCTGAGGAAATTGATTTTAGATCGGGTATGGGAGCATATAAAGTAAAGGAGGCCCCTTCTGGTGAATGATCAATTAGTTGTCGGCCTCGATATAGGAACGACAAAGGTCTGCGCCGTAATCGGCGAGCGTACCGAACAGGGAATACTTGAGATCACCGGCGTGGGGATTCGTCCCTCGACGGGTTTACGAAAAGGCGTTGTGGTCAATATCGAGGCCACCCTTAAAGCCGTTTCCGAGGCCATAGAGGCTGCTGAAATGATGAGCGGACGGGAAGTGCACGAGTGCTGGACCGGAATCGGCGGCAGCCACATCGAGGGAATCAACTCCCGTGGGGTGGTGGCGATTACCGGGAAAAAACGGGAAAACAGGGAGATTGGGCCTGAGGATATTGCCCGCGTTATCGAGGCGGCCCGTGCGGTGGTGATCCCCATGGACCGGCAGATACTTGAAGTGATCCCCCAATCCTATATCGTTGACGATCAGAAAGGGATACGCGATCCCCTGGATATGATGGGGGTGCGCCTTGAATCGGAGGTACATATCATTACCTGTTCGGTTACCAGCGCCCAAAACCTTGTCAAGTGCGTTAACCGGGCGGGATTCAGGGTTACCGATATGGTTCTTCAGTCTTTGGCCGCCGGGCGTTCCGTGCTGAGTCAGGAGGAAAAGGAACTGGGGGTTGCCCTTATCGATCTGGGCGGGGGAACCACCGATGTGCTGGTATATTCGGACGGCGCTCCGTATTCAACTTTTACCATTCCCGTTGGAGGCGTCGAGGTAACCCGTGATATTTCCAGTATCAAAAATATCTCCGTTGAGACTGCGGAAAAGATAAAACTTGAATCGGCGTGCTGCTGGGATCCCCTGCTTGAGCGGGACGAGGATATTATTGTACCCGGGGTGGGCGGAAGGCCGCCTTTGCCTATTCCCCGCTCGCATATTCTTGCCATTGTCAAGCCAAGAATGGAAGAAATTTTCGAGATGGTAAAGGAAAAGCTGGAACGTTTAAGCCTTTCCCGGCCTCTGGGCGGCGGCGTTGTGCTGACAGGCGGCGGAGCGGTATTGGCCGGGGCCATCGAGTTGGCAGGTGAAATTCTCAATCTGCCGGTCCGGCTGGGGGTTCCCATCCGGTTTCCGGGGCTGGGCGGCCTGGTGGAAGAGTACCGTGATCCTGTCTATGCGACCGCCATAGGGCTGGTGCTTGAGGGGAACGACCGGGAAACCAAAGTGGTTCCTGAACGGAAAGCCGAATCCCGGCAGGCGGAGAAGAAGGGCCTGCTCGCAAGGCCGGTAACATGGCTTAAAAATTGGTTCAAAAATGAATTTTTTTAGAAGACGCCTGGCGTCTTTAAAACATAAAAAGTAGAGCAAACAGGGAGGAACTAAAATGGAAATTTTCGCGGTACGAGAGGAGGATACGGTCGTAACTTTTTTGCCGCCGGACGAACCGGTTCCGGCGCTTATCAAGGTGATCGGCGCGGGCGGCGGCGGCTCAAATGCGGTGAATCGCATGATGGCAAGCGGCCTCTCCGGGGTTCAGTTTATAGCGGTAAACACCGATGTACAGGACCTTCGCAACAAAAGCAGGGCGCAGACCAAACTCCAGATTGGCAGTAAACTTACCGGGGGAAGGGGCGCGGGCGGCAAGCCCGACATTGGGGAAAAAGCGGCCAACGAGGATCAGGAACTTATTGCCGAAACCCTGCGGGATGCGGACATGGTGTTTGTTACCGCCGGTATGGGCGGCGGTACGGGTACCGGCTGCGCCCCGATAATCGCTAAAATCGCCAAGGAGCAGGGCGCGCTTACCGTCGGCGTGGTAACCAAACCTTTTGACTACGAAGGCCGCTATAAAATGAAGCTCGCCGAGGAAGGGATCAAAAAACTGCGTGAATCGGTGGATACCCTCATCGTTATCCCCAATCAGCATCTTTTTAAACTGGTAGAACGGAGTACCCCCCTGAATCAGGCGTATCTTATGGCCGATGATGTGCTGCGCCAGGGGGTGCAGGGCATTTCAGACCTTATCACCAAGACCGGAATCATCAATACCGATTTTGCCGATGTACGGGAAACGATGAAAGGGCAGGGGGACGCCCTTATGGGCATCGGCTTTGGCAGCGGAGACGCCCGTGCCAAGGACGCCGCTGTCGGCGCTATTGATAATCCCCTTTTGGAAGATACTTCAATTGACGGGGCTACCCGGATACTGGTAAATATTACCGGCCCGGAGGATATTTCCCTGGTGGAGATTAACGAAGCGATGGAGATTATCAAGGCAAAGGCCGATCCCGAGGTGGAAATCATTCACGGGGTACGGTTTGATCCTGAACTGGGGAACAATGTCCGGGTGACGGTTATTGCCACCGGGTTTCAAAACAGGACCTCGAATGTCAAGAGCGCCGATATTATTACCAGTTCTGAATTTGAACGGATGAAGGATAAGGTAAACCGGGTTCGTACGGATAATGGGGGCTTCCTTAAGCAGCGGAACAATTACGAGGAAGACCTGGAAGTTCCAACCGCGATCAGGAAGGGCTTTGGAACGGATTTTGGTGAAAGGCAGGAAAAATCTACCTCCTATGGAAGAGACGCCTGAATTGGAAAGCGCATCCCTGCTTGAAAAATTCTGTTCGCATCTGGTTGCGCAGGAGCGGCGCTCGCCCTTAACCGCCGATACCTACAAGCTCGAAATCCGCCGCTTTCTGCAATTTCTTGCGGCGGAAGGAATTGGGCTTACGGAAGCCGGTTCAGAACAGGTTACCGCCTACCTTGCAAGGCGCAGGGACGAGGATCATATCGACGCGCGATCCACCGCAAAGGCAATTTCCTGCCTGCGTTCTTTTTTCCGCTTTATCCTTGACGAGGGTATACGGAAAGATAACCCCGCCACGCTTCTTGAAAGCCCCCGCCGGCGTTTATCGCTGCCGGAAGTGATGGACAAAGAAACGGTGGAAAAGATTCTTGGCATGGTGGATATTGGCGGCCCTCTGGGCTTGCGAAACCGCGCAATATTCGAGATGATCTATTCGGCGGGTATACGGGTATCCGAAGCGGTGGGCCTTAATATCAGGGATGTTGATTTTAAGGAAGGGCTGGCAAAAGTCAAGGGAAAGGGAAGCCGGGAACGGCTTGTTGTTTTCGGTCCAGAGGCGGCGGCCTGGCTTAAACGCTATCTTGAGGAAGCGCGGCCACGGCTTGCGGGAAAGCGCGCTTTGGGAAGGCAAGGCCTGGCCCTCTTTATCGGAAAACGCGGGAAGCGGCTTTCAAGAAAGGGAATTTGGAAGCAGTATGTCCGTTACGCCGTTCTTGCGGGAAAAGGTTCCCGGCTGCATACCCTGCGGCATAGCTTTGCGACCGCGCTTTTGGAAGGGGGCGCGGACCTAAGAACCGTGCAGACCCTTTTAGGCCACGCCGATCTGTCAACCACCCAGATATATACCCATGTGGATGTAAATTTATTGCAGGAAAGCCACCGGAAGTTTTTACCAAAACTGAAGGAACTAGCCGCGGAAAACCGGGGAGACAAGCGAGTTAAGCAATGAAAAAAATAAGAGATATAGTATTGGGAATTCTGGTAGTCCTGGTAATTGGGACTCTGGTAATATGGGTGTACCGGCACGAGAAGAGCAAGGTTCACCAGGATTTGGCAAAGCGGATTGCCGAATTAAGCCCCCGGGGCGGCCCTCCTGAAACCATCGAAGGTCTAAAAACGGCCATTGCCGCCTATGAAGCCCAGATAGAGCTTAACGTAAAAGAAGGGGCCCAAACCGGAGTCTACTGGAAGATACTTGCCGTAAGGCTTGCCGACCGGGGTATGCACCGTGACGCTCTTGACGCCCTTGAACGGGCGCTTTATTACAACTCTGCCGATCCTACCTTGTTTTACCTGAGCGGTGATTATGCAAGTACAGTTGCCGCAAGTATCGTAGGTTTTTCCGGTAATGCCGATTCGGAAAAGGCGCATTTTTTTCAACTTGCGGAAAATTCGTTCCTGCGGGCCATTGAACTGGACAACAGTTACCCAAAGCCCCGCCTGGGATTGGGGATACTCTACGCCTTTGACCTTGAACGTCCTGCCGAGGCTATTCTCCACCTTGAACGGTATCTGGAACAGATATCCAGCGATGTGAAGGCGATGTTTGTGCTGGCGCGCGCCTATTACATGACCCAAAATTATGACCGGGCTATTGAACTCTACGACCGGATCATTGCCCGCAGCAAAGACCCCAAGGTAAAAGCCGAGGCCCAAAACAACAAGGATATTATCAGAGGGGGAACCGTCGGTTTTGGGCCTCAACCGGCGCCGGGCGGGGAAGCTGTGGCTTTGAGCCCAGGTTGAGGTTTGGGAATCAATAGTATGGATGAACGCGGACTGTTGGATTTGATTATTGCCCGGCTTCCCGATCTTTCATATCAGGAAAAAATTCGCCTTTGCGAATCGTTTGGGCGGGAAGCGGATTTGACTCTTCATCCTAAAAAAGATATAGAGCAGATCATAGGCCGCCGTTTTAATGCGTTCTGGGATATTGATCTGATCCGTATGCTGGCGGAACGTGACGCGCAAATGGCCCGCCTGCGCGGGATACACTGGGTTTCCTGGCCAAGCGAGGCTTACCCGCCCCTGCTGCGGGAAATCTATGATCCGCCGCCGCTTCTGTTTTTCCGGGGCAATTTGCCGAATCCTGAAACGCCTCTTGCCGCGATTGTGGGAACCCGGCGGCCCAGCCCGCAGGCGGCGGCCCAGGCCTTTGATATAGCAAAAGACCTGGGCCTGTGGGGGATACCGGTTGTTTCCGGTCTTGCCCTGGGAATTGACGCAATGGCGCACCGGGGAAGTATCGAAGGCGGCGCCCCAACTTTTGCGGTTCTTGGATCCGGGGCCGATGAGATTTACCCTGCGGGAAACCGCGCGCTTGCCCGGCGGATACTCGAAACCGGCGGCGCTCTGCTTTCCGAGTACCCGCCGGGAACAGGGCCCCGCAAATGGACTTTTCCGGCAAGGAACCGGATTATATCCGGCCTTTCCCGCCTCGTCCTGATTGTTGAGGCGCCCTGGAGATCCGGCGCATTGATTACCGCCGGTTTTGCCCTGGAACAGGGCCGGGAACTCTGCGTTGCTTCGGTTGGCTCAGGCGGCGCAGACAGCCCGGCCTCCCTGCGGTTTGACAGAAGAGGTTCGGCCCGCCTTGTGGAGGAAGGGGCAAAGGTGGTTCTTTCCGCCAGGGACATTGCGCGGGAGTTGAAAATGGAAAACTCCCAATCCGGCGGCAGGGATTTTGCCGGGAAAGACACCCCGGCGGATTGCGGCGGGGGCAGGGCTCTGGCAGCCTCCCTTGCCCATTCGCTTGAAATTGAATTATAGTGGAACGAGCCGGTTCCCAACCCAGCCGGGTTTTGAATTGGCTCGAACACGTACCCAAAACGCCGTATGTGCGTAATTATGGGCAGATACATACAAGGCGCCGTTTAAGGATTACGTTCCGCGCCGGCTTAACCGGGCGCTTTTCATAGTGTATTGTAAGGATTGGATATGGCGGTAAAGACAGAAAAAAAGACACATCCCAAAACAGGCAAAAAGACTGTTTCCCCAAAAAACGCCAGGGAGCAGGATAAACGAATCCTTGTTATTGTAGAATCGCCTACCAAGGCGGAAACTATCGAAAAATACCTTGGCCCCGATTACAGTGTCAAAGCCTCAATGGGGCATCTTATCGATCTTCCCAAATCGCGGACCGCTATTGATACGGAACATGACTTTGAGCCTGAGTACATTACCGTGCGGGGCAGGGCGAAGCTGCTCAAGGAACTGCAGAGCGACGCGAAGAAATCCGGCATGGTGCTGCTGGCAAGTGATAATGACCGCGAAGGCGAAGCCATTGCCTGGCACCTTAAAAACGCCATTGCGGCAAAAAGCGAGCAGGTGCCGATTCAGCGAATCAGTTTTAACGAGATTACCCCCCAGGCCATCAGGGAAGCGGTGGCAAGCCCCCGCCTTATTGACGAGGCCAAAGTCAATGCCCAGAAAGCCCGGCGGGTTCTTGACCGGCTGGTTGGGTACAACCTTTCGCCTCTTTTGTGGAAAAAAGTAAAGAACGGTCTTTCCGCCGGACGGGTCCAGTCGGTGGCGCTCCGGCTTATATGCGAACGGGAAAAGGAAGTGGAAACCTTTATCCCCGAAGAATACTGGACACTGGAAGCGGATTTTAAAGTAGGCAAATCGGTGTACACGGCACAGCTTGTATCCTGGAAAAACAACAAGCCGGAACTAAAAAACGAAGGCGCGGTAAACGCCATTATCGAAAAAATAAAAAACGCCGACTGCATGGTTTCCGATGTACGGGAGATCGACAAGACCGTCCGCCCCAAGCCGCCCTTTACCACATCCCAATTGCAGCAGACCGCCGCAAACCGTCTTGGTTTTACTTCACGGAAAACCATGCAGGTAGCCCAACAGTTATACGAGGGGGCAAATATCGGCAATACACGGGTGGGCCTTATCACCTACATGCGTACCGATTCGGTGCGTATTTCCCAGATCGCCCTTGACGATGTGCGTGAATGGCTGGGAAAAGAGTATCCGGCGGAGCTTCCCGAAAAGCCCATTGAGTATGCGGTTGGGAAAAAGGCCCAGGACGCCCACGAAGCCATAAGGCCCACCTATACCAATTACACTCCGGATTCAATCAAGGATTATTTAAACCGGGATCAGCTGCGGCTTTACACCATTATTTGGGAACGGTTTGTGTCCAGCCAGATGCGTAACGCCAAAACCAGGACGGTCAGCGTTGACATAAAAGCGGTATCGGGGGAAGACGAGGGGATATTCAGGGTTGCCGGGACCAAGCTGCTTGAAAAAGGTTTTTATAAGGTGCTTAAACTCCTTTCTTCCAAGGAAGAAAAGGGCAATCCCTATCCCTTGCTCAAAACCGGCGACAAGGTACATGTGGACAAATTCTACCCGGAACAGCATTTTACCCAGGGCCCCCCCCGCTATACCGACGCGACCATTGTGCGGACCCTGGAAGAAAAGGGCATTGGGCGGCCTTCCACCTACGCGCCGATTATCTCGGTGCTGCTGGACCGCTACTACGTTACCCGCTCAAATAAACAGCTCGTTCCAACCCTCCTGGGTAAAATGATCAACGACATGCTGGTGGAATATTTTCCCCATTATGTGGACGCCGCCTTTACCGCCTCGATGGAAACCAAGCTCGACGAAGTGGAAGAAAGCCATATCCGCTGGCCGGACATGATTCGGGAATTTTGGGATCCTTTCAAGACCCAGGTGGACGAAGTGGGTAAGACACTTGAATCCTTCAAAGGTTTCCTGGATGAACCGACCGATTTTACCTGCGATAAGTGCGGCAGGCCAATGGTAAAGAAGCTGGGCCGCTTTGGCTTTTTTCTTGCCTGTTCCGGATTCCCCGAGTGCCGGAATACCAAATCCATTCCTCTGGCCAAATGCCCCAAATGCGGCGGCGATGTGGTTGCCCGCAAAACCAAAGGGCGGGGGAAAGAATTTTACGGCTGCGCCAATTACCCCGACTGTGATTTTATCAGCCACTTCAAGCCTATCAACCAGGACTGCCCCAAGTGCGGCCAATTTATGGTCGAGAAGTATGACAAGAAAAATGGCAGCCACAAAGCCTGCATTAATCCGGCCTGCGATTACCTGCACAGCGCGGACGATGAAATAGAAAGTAAGCCTGCAGAAAGCGAAGAAGGCGGGGAATGAACGATCAACAAAGCGTTGTACAAGAGTATCTTTCTTACCTGCAATCGGTGCGGGGAGTCTCGGCGCGGACGCTTGAAGGATACGGTAACGATTTATCCCATTTTGCAAACTACTGCGGCAACCATGAGATTGAGCCGGAAACAGCGGACGCCCATGCGGTGCGGGGCTTTATCGCCGATCTTAGCGCCGAGCATATAGCGCCAAGCAGCGTGAACCGCGCCCTTTCTTCCATCCGGGGCTTTTACCGCTGGATGCTTCGTTTTGGCAAACGAATCGACAATCCCTGTGAATCGCTCAAAAACCTTAGAACCCCCCAAACCCTGCCCTCGGTGCTTTGGGAAAACGAAATGGCCAGTTTTGCCGAACTGCCGGATACTAAGGGAATTCTCTGGCCTGCCAGGGACAAGGCGCTGATCATGGCGATGTATTCGGCAGGGCTGCGTATTTCCGAACTGGTTTCCCTTACCATGCAAAATATAAGCGGCGGTTTTGAAGGGGCCCGGATCAAGGGCAAGGGGGGTAAGGAACGGTGCGTGTTTTTTTCAGACGAGGCCCGGGGAGCCCTTACCGGCTACCTGCCGGAACGCGCCGCCCGCATACGAATGGCCGGTATAAAAGGCGCGAATTCGGGGGACGCGCTGTTTATCAGCCGGAAGGGAATGCCCTTATCGATACCCGGCGTGCGCTGGATCATCGCCCGCTATGCGGAACAATCGGGCCTGGGCAAGAACATCCACCCGCACAGCCTTCGCCACAGTTTTGCCACGCACTTGGTGAATTCCGGCTGCGACGTGCGGATTGTGCAGGAGATGCTGGGACATTCAAGCCTTTCAACCACCCAGCGTTACACCCATGTCAGTATTGAGGGCCTGAAAAAAGTCTATGCCAGGGCGCATCCCCACGGCAGGGCGCGGAAGATGGGAAACAAGGAATGACCAAAGGAGTCTTGCGTGGAGGCATTGCTTGAACATTCCGGCGCGCAAGATGAATTTTGGAATATTATAGAGGCTGTTGCAAAACTTCAGTTTTGCAACAGCAACCTCTTAAAAATGCACGTTTCGTAAGGCTTTAGCCTGAGAAACTGCAAGAGCCGCGCAAAAGTAACCGACTTTTGCAACA
>JAITHQ010000202.1 GCA_031279925.1 Treponema sp.
ACCCCTACTCGGAAGAAGTTTGGGAATACACGGCGGCGGTGGCCGCTGAACTTCACCAGCGGGGTTTTGATGAAATTCAGTTTGATTATATCCGTTTCCCAACCGATGGGGCAAATATCGCCGATGCCCGCTACCGCTGGCAGGAAAACGGCATGGACCGGGAAAGCGCCATGCTCTCTTTTTTGCGCCACATCCGTTCACGGGTAAGCGCCCCTATCTCCATCGACATTTACGGCGCAAACGGCTGGTACCGCACCGGCGCGCGCACCGGCCAGGAGGTAGAACTGCTTGCCCCCTGGGTAGATGTAATCTGCCCAATGTACTACCCCAGCCATTTTGAACAGGGCTTTCTGGCCCAGGCCCCGGCGGAAATGCGCCCCTACCGCATTTATTTTCAGGGAACCCTGCGCACCGCCCGCATAGGCCGGGGGCGGATCATCGTGCGCCCCTATGTGCAGGCGTTTTACCTTAACGTATCCTACGACCGCAAATACTACAACACCGATTATGTCCGCCGCGAACTTGAAGGCGTCCGCGCCGCCGGTTCCGGCGGCCTTACCTACTGGAACAATTCCGGGCGCTATGATGACATTGCTTTGCCGCAATAAGCCTCTGCGGGGCAGACGCGGACCATTGGCCCGAACCTTAGAGCCTGTTCAAATTGTGGATTTTTGCGGCCAATAGACCACAAAAATCCCGATTTTCGGGCTCTTTTGGAGCCTGCAAGGTAGAATTTTGGCGTTTACAACGCCAAAATCCCGATTTTGAACCGGCTCTTACACCTTGAATTTGCTGATCTCCCTTAAAAGCACATCAATATCGCGCTTGTTCTGGCGGCTTATCTCGCTGGTTCTGCTGATGGTTCCGGTAATGTCGTCAATGCCGGAAACAATTTCGTTTATCGCGCCGGTTACTTCGCCGGTAAGGGCTTCCAGGTTCTTGCCTTCGTCAATAATTTCGCGGCTGCCGCTTTGAATCTCCACGGAATTGCCCCGCACCTTGCGGGTGATTTCGTTGGAGACTCCCATTGCTTCAAGGACTTCCTTGTTGCCCGCGTCCTGCTGCTCCATGGCGTTTCTAATCTGCATCCCCTGATCGGAAACCGTTTCAAAGCCGCCGTCAATTTCCTCGAACTGTTTCAGGCTTGCCAGTGTGGAAGCGCTTATTCCGCCCAGGGCGTCCTTGATGTTTTTCAAAACAGCCGATACGGTCTTTGCCTGCGAGCTGGAAGACTCGGCCAGTTTGCGTATCTCGTCGGCTACCACCGCAAAGCCCCGGCCTATGTTGCCAGCGTGGGCGGCTTCAATGGCGGCGTTCATGGCAAGCAGGTTGGTTTGGCTGGCAATGTTCTGAATTACCTTGTTAATTTCCGAGAGGCGCTCTGACTCTTTTGAAACTTCCTGAATGTCCGCCGACACTTTTTGCAGGGATGTGTTTCCCTGCGCGGAAGATTCCCGCAAGTCTTGCAGGGCCTGTTCGTTTTGGGCAAGGCTCGCCGTAATCGAAGTGATATTGGAGATCATTTCCTCGATAGAGGCCGAGGAGCGGGAAACGCTTTCCGCCTGTTTTTCTATATGGCTGTTCAGGTTTTCAATATTAAAAATAATCTGCCCCACGGTCGAGTTTGTTTTTACCACGCCTTCGGCCTGGGTTGACGATTTTGCCTTCATGTCACGGGCGCTTGCGTTTATCCGCTCCAGGACTTCCACGGAATTGGCCATCATGTCCTGCAATTCCGCGCCTATGGACGAAAGGACGCCGGCCTTTTCACCAATGGCCCGGATAAGGCCCCGGATGCCTTCCTGGGTTTGGGCAAGCATGTGCATCATCTGGGCAAGTTCATCGCTGCCGCTTGAGCTGATCGTTTGGGTCAGGTCTCCCTGCGCAAGATTTTCCAGCACCACAAAGGCCCGGCGGATGGGGCGGACTATCCAGCGGGACAGGGCAAATACCACGATGATAAATATCGCAATCATCACCAGGATAATGGCGGTAACGGCGATATGGCTGGCGTTTTGCAGGGTGTCGATGGCCTGGTATTTCTCCGCGTTGGGAACCAGCATTGCCAGCCCAATGCCGGATTCATGAACGGAGGCGGTAAGGGTGTAGCTTTTCCCGTTCAGCATATACGCGCTGTCGTCGTAGCGCTGCCCCGGTTTAAGCCGGGAAAGCTGCCGCAGCCAGCCGTCTGCGGGATAGGGAACGATGTTGAAATTTTTGCTGCCGCTCGTGGCAAAGGTGGCGTTATTAATGGTAGAAAAACCGGCAATCTGCGCCGAGGGGGTTGGAAGCTCGAATGACGCGACCATTTGTTGCAGCGTGGAAAGCGACACGTCAACGGTTGCGACGCCGACGATGCGGTTAGCGGCAGCGCCGCTGTACATGGGCAGGCACACGGAGACCATCAGGGCGTTGACCGAAGTGTCAATATACAATTCGCTCCAGTAATAGCGCCCGTCACGGGGGATAGCGCGGCTCCAGTTCCTGGGCAGGGCGATCTGATACCAGCCTTCCTCGTAGGTGTCTACATCCCACTGCCATTCATCGCCGAGCCATTTTACATTACGCTCATCGGGAATACCGGCGGCGTTCAGCTCCTTGCTGGAAAAATAATGGAAATCGTACACATCGGGGTAAAAGGCGTACGGCTCGAAAAAAGCGCCGCCGCCGAGCAGGGATGTTTCCCGCGCAAATGCGCGGTGATACTCGGTTTCCATGGCCGCCGCCAGTTCCCGGCGGCTAAGGGTGTCTTTGAGCATGTAAAACGTTTCGCCCAGGTTTTGGGAAATGCCGGAACTTGCCTGAATCGAATTTAAAAAATCATTGAAGTGTGAAAAAGAAGTCTGCGCCATCGATTCGTTGTACTGCCCGGTGGCGCTGCGGGAAATGCGCTGCATACGGCTGCCGTTAAAAACCAGTATGCCGAAGCCGGCAAACGATGCCAGCGACAGTGACAGTACCAGAAAAAATATTTTGTAGCGGATGCTGGTAAAACCCTTGCCAACGCTGCTCCTGGCCGTCTGGGGTTCCCGTGCGGTTAGAGGCGCGAACGGCGCTGCCGGAGGCAGCGCTTTTGCGGCGGCATTTGCCGCAACGGATACCGGCGTGACCATAGTTAGTCTTTTGCTGAACAGTTCCGGCGCTTTTTCCTTTAATTCCTTTGCCCAGCGAAAGTCCTGTCCCTTGATGTGTTCAACCAGCCACGCGCCGATTTTGCTCTTTACTTCCTCAACCAGATTCTCCGACACTCCCTTCAAAATAAATTGGTGGGCAAGGTCTTTAACCACTTTTTTAAAAGCCTCGTGGTATTCATGATGGTGGGCAAAATCGGTAAAACCATGCTTTTTAAGGATCTGCTCCTCGTCAAAAAAATGTTTTACGGTGTAATCGGAAAGGAAGTTAAGGCTTTTGTTCAGTTCCTCTTTGCCCTTGCCCTGCTCGCAGGCTTCCAGCAAATCGTTAATTGCGTCAAAAAGCTGGCCGTGCTGATCGTCAACCAGCGCGCAGCCGGTTAAAAACGAGCTGTCCATAACATAGTGCCTGCCTGCCGCCAAAGCGCGGGTTTTTTTTGGCGGCTCCGCGGCGGCGCTTTTTGGGGAGGGCATCCGTCCGGTAAACAAATCCGGAGCTTTTTCTTTTAATTCCCTTGTCCAGCGGAAATCCTGCCCCTTGATATGCTCAATCAGCCACGTGCCGATTTTATCCTGCACCTCATTAATCAGTTTTTCGGAAACTCCCTTTAAAATAAATTCATGGGCAAGGTCTTTAACGGTTTTTTTGAACGTTTCGTGGTATTCATGATGACGGGGTAAATCCGAGTAGGCGTGTTTTTTAAGGATCTGCTCCTCGTCAAAAATATGTTTGACCGTGTAATCAGAGAGGAAGTCAAGGCTCTTTTTAAGGGCGTTCCTGTCCGCGCCCTGCTCGCAGGCTTCCAGCAGGCTGTTTATCGCCTCAAATAGTTGATTGTGCTGGGAATCGACCGAACCGCACCCGGTAAAAAAAGAACTGTCCATAACATAACGCATATTGTCACCTTTTCCTTT
>JAITHQ010000221.1 GCA_031279925.1 Treponema sp.
CCGCGGCAAATTCACTTGCATCATGCACCTTGCTGATTCCCACCGAGGAACCCATGTTCGCCGGTTTGATAAAAAACGGCTTGCCCAGCGCCGCCTCAATTTCGGCAAAGCCCGGCGGCGGCTCGTGGGATTTAAAACTCAAAAAAGCGCCGATGGGGAGACCCGCGTCCCGCAGCAGCCGCTTCATTACATCCTTGTCCATTCCGGCGGCGGAACCCAGAACGCCTGAACCGGCAAAGGGAATATCCGCCAGTTTCAAAAGGCCCTGCACGGTACCGTCTTCTCCAAACGGGCCGTGCAGAATGGGAAACACGACGTCCAGCCGGGGAATACCCTGCGCGGCGTGTGCGGAAGGCGCCGTATTCAGAGCGGAAAGCAAACCGGCGCTTTCCGGGGCCAGCGCCACCGGAAGGCCGCCGCTATTCAGGCTGATGTTCCGGGGGTCGCCAGAGTTCAGCAAAAAACGTGATGCGTCATTCAAGAGCCACCTGCCGGATTTATCGATACCGACAAGCACCGGCTCGAATTTATTCCGGTCAATTGCGTCGAACACGTTTTTGGCTGATTGCAAAGAAACCTCGTGTTCCGCCGACTTGCCGCCAAAGAGAATCCCTACTGTCAATTTTTTTCCGTTTGAAACCATTGTGTACGGTATATACTATTTTTGGCATAAAGGCAATGTGAGGGCGGGTCTGCTCAGGGCCAGCGCTGCGTCGTTACCATTGACGCGATGGGCTGCCAAAAAGAGATTCGAAGGATGGATTCGAGAAAAGCGGTCTTGGCGAACCGGAGTATAGCGAAGAAACCAAAGACCACGGACGGATTGAAAAACAGGAAGCGTGGCTGAGTACGGATATTTCCTGGTTTGCCGGGAAGGAACGCATCTGCCGTTCTTTGGTTTGAATAATTATGCCGCAATTCGGCCCATTGCAATACCCCATGCCGGGTGTTATAGTTAAAGTTATCGGTATGGTTAAATTGATGCAAAAAACAGCCCTTGGTGCGTTCTGTGCGGCAGGATTCCTTTTGCTGTTTTCTTGTTCACGAACAGAGCCAAGAATAAGTTATGGTTTTATTGAACTGGTATACTACCAGGACAGGGGAAAACCGCAGGAACGGTTTTCGTTTTTTATTATTCCCGAAGATGATGATGGAATTGAAAATCTTGAGGAACTGTACTTGTTCCATGACCGGGAGCAGCTTCGCTGGCTTATCAAAAGCGATGACTGGGTTTCGTACACACAGGATGGCAACACTTGGATCGGCAGCCGGAGCATCGCCATTGGCGAGGACGAAACTTTGCCCCGGGGCCAGTACCGGGCCGTTCTGGTAAACAAGGGCGGCGAGCGTTCTGAACGTAATTTCAGTTTTGACGCGCCGGAGGATACCCGCTTTCCCTTTCCTACGCTGGAAATAATCGAAGGCCGTTACACGGTGAATTCATCATATCCGGAAAACCGCCTGGTCTGCTATGACGAGCAGGGGAATTTTATTTTTACCGCAAGCCTTTCCGCCCTTTCCGGTTCCATTGCGGAATTGGGCATTCCTTCCCAAACAAAAACCGCAGCCCTCTGGGCGGAGGATGCCCTGTACTTTACCTCCGCCTTTACCGACGCAGCCGCTGTTCGCTGATGGACCGGGGCATAAAAAGTTATGTGATACGGGCAGGCCGCATAACCGCCGCCCAGCAGCGCGCATACGATTCACTTTCCGCACGGTTTATCGTTCCCTATGGAAATGTCCCTGCGGATTTTGAAGCCGTATTTGGCAACGCCAATCCTGTTACTGTTGAAATCGGCTTTGGCATGGGTATAGCAACGGCAATGATCGCCGAAGCAAACCCCGGCAAAAACTACCTTGGTATCGAGGTACACAGGCCCGGTATAGGGCGGCTCCTTTGGGAGATTGAAAAACGGTCCCTTTCCAATATCAGGGTTGTTGAGCATGACGCGGCGGAGGTTTTTGAAGGGATGATCCCTGGAGACTCTTTGGAGGCGATACATGTTTTTTTCCCTGATCCCTGGCCGAAAAAACGGCATCACAAACGGCGGCTGGTCAAGCGGCCGTTTACCGGAACGCTTGCGCAAAAACTTAAAGCCGGCGGTTACCTTTACATGGTTACTGATTGGGAAGATTATGGAAACTGGGCGCTTGCCGAACTTAACGAAACTGAAGGTATTGTAAACCAGTACGAAGGCTTTGCCCCGCCGGCTGACTGGCGGCCCCGTACTAAATTCGAGCAAAAGGGGCTTGCCAAAAACCATAAAGTAAAGGAATTGTTTTTTGTACGGAGTAAAAAATGAACGAAAAAAAAGCGCGTATTGCCGATCTTGAACGGCTGATTGAAAAATACCAAAAATCCTATTACGACGGTGAAGCTGAAATTTCCGATGGAGAATTCGATCTCCTGTATGATGAATTAAAATGCCTTGCACCGGACAGCCCGGTTGTCACAAAAATAGGGGCGGGAAGCGACGCCGAAAAAACCGGCGGCGTTCCCGTTTTTGAAGCGGCGGCCAACGGTTTACCCGCTCGTGACGATTCACCGTTCGACGGCTTTCCCAAGGCAAAACACGTGATCCCTATGGGAAGCCAGGACAAGGCCGCCAACCCCGAAGAATTCCTTGTCTGGGCGCAGAAAGTGGGCATGGAAACGAACAATGAACCACAAGAATCGCAGAAGAATACCGGCGAAAAGCCGGAAGCCGCGTTAACCCAAAAAAAGAAGAAGGTAACAAAAGATTTGCTGTTCGCCGGACAGGATTGGGGGATAACAAAACTATTTTTGGTACAGTACAAGCTCGATGGGGCAAGCCTTGAATTGCAGTACGAAAAGGGCAGGCTGACCAAGGCTATAACGCGGGGCGATGGAATAATGGGCGATGAAATTACCGCAAACGCCCGGCGCATGGCAGGCGTGCCGGAAAAACTTGCCGCGTCTTTTTCGGGCGGGGTGCGCGGGGAAGTTGTAATGACGCATGATGTCTGGCGGAATAAATACGCTTCAAAAGCCAACTGCCGCAACGCCGCCAATGGAATCATGCGCCGCAAGGACGGCGCAGGCTGCGAGGACCTTCAGCTTATTGCCTACGATGCTGCGGCAAGCGGCGATGATGGTTATTTTAGGGATGAACTGCAGAAAATTGAATGGCTTGCCAAGCAGGGTTTTGCAACTGCCGAAACCAAAACCTTTACCGCCGCCGGCGATATTATCGATTACCGCGCTAAAGTCGCCGCCCGGCGGGACCGGCTTCCATTTGACATTGACGGTCTTGTAGTAAAAGATATAGCTGTCGACATGGCCGATCTCCGCCGCCTGCGGCCTGAAAAACAGATCGCCTTCAAGTTTCAACTGGAAACCGCATTCAGCGTACTTCGCCAGGTGGAGTGGAGCGAATCCGGGGCTACCTATACGCCTATTGGTATAGTCGATCCGGTTCGCCTTGCCGGAACTACGGTACAGCGGGCCAACCTCAACAACCCCGACATGATCCGCGCAATGGGGCTGAAAATCGGTTCCGCAGTTTCGGTGGTTAAACGGGGCGAGATTATTCCCAAAATCGAGGGCCTTGCCCCGGAAGGGGCCTTGCCGCCGGATGCGCTGCCTGCAACAGAAACGGAGATCGAATTTCCCGTCCGTTGCGCGGTATGCGGCGCGGAACTGGTAAATGGCGGAACAAGGCTTTACTGTCCCAACCCGGACTGCCCCAAGCGGCTGCTTCACCGCCTTGAAAAATGGGTATCCGTGCTGGATATTCGGGAGCTGGGAGAAAAACTTATCCGTCAGCTTTTTGAAAAGGGGCGGGTGCGGCAGATACATGAACTCTACAGTCTGGAAATGACGGAACTTGCCGAGTATGAGCGTATGGGGGAGCTTTCCGCCGCCAAGGTAGTGCGCCACATTCAGACAAGAAGGGAACTTTCCCTTGCGGTTTTTGTCGCCGGTTTTGATCTTGAGGGAATCGCTGAAACCACTATGGAGAAGGTGGCGGCGGCGGGTTTTGACAGTCTGGACAAACTCCGTGCCGCTTCGGCAGAGGAGCTTGCCGGGGTGTACGGCCTGGGGGAAATCACCGCAATGGTTATTGTTGATGGCCTGCGGGAAACCGCTGTGGAAATGGATGCGGTGCTTGCGTCCGGCATTATCAGTATCGCGCCCCCTCCGCCGAAAGAGGCCCAGCCCCTAAAGGGGCTTTCCTTCTGTTTTACCGGAGAACTTGCCTCGATGAAGCGCAGCCAGGCCGAGGAGCAGATCAAGTCCCTGGGCGCTTATGTCAAATCCTCAGTTGTAAAAGACCTTTCCTACCTTGTTACCAATGATCCCGAATCAGGCTCGTCAAAAAACAAAAAAGCCCGTGAACTGGGCATCCCCATTATCGGGGAAGAACAGTTTCTGGCTCTCTTGGAGGATTCTGGAAAAACGCCGTTGCCTTAAATAATACTTACGAGTCTGATTGGATTTAATCACCCTTTCCCCAATCAAGGCTGATTCACTTCATGTCTCATTTAGAGCCTGTTCAAATTGTGGATTTTTACGGTCAATAGACCGCAAAAATCCCGGTTTTCGGGCTCTTTTGGAGCCTGCAAGGTAGAATTTTGGCGTTTGCAACGCCAAAATTCCAGATTTTGAACAGGCGCTAAGATCATAGTTTTTCCAGCCGGATA
>JAITHQ010000229.1 GCA_031279925.1 Treponema sp.
AAGGGAAAAACGTAATATTGAGGTCAACATTTGTCTGTCTTTTTCGTCTTTCTGGTTGCAAATTCCTGATTTTGTCAGTTTTTATCTGTGGTAAAAAGTAAATGCAGGAGCCCTGCTGATTTCCCTACTCCTTATTGACACACCCCGCCCTGCAACCCATACTTGAACCATGACTCTGGCCGATAAACTGACCCTTTCCCGCATTGTTTTAGCCCCTGTTTTCTTTACTATATATCTCCTGCCGCTGTGGTTCCCCGCATGGTTTACGGGCGGGGCGGGCTGGACTGTTCCGGCGCTATGGGCTGTGTTTATCATTTCCGAAATTACAGACATGCTTGACGGCATGACCGCCCGCCGGCAAAAAACCGTCAGTGATTTTGGCAAACTTTTTGATCCCTTTGCCGATACCCTGATACAAATTACCTGTTTTCTCTGTTTTGTAATCGACGGCATTTTTCCCGCGATTCTTTTTCTGCTGGTTATCTACCGGGAGTTCGGCATACTGTTTCTCCGCAACCTTATGCTGAAAAAAGGAGTGGCAATGGGCGCGCGCATGGGCGGTAAAATTAAAACCGTTACCTATATCCTTGCCGGCGCTGCGGCCCTTCTTGCCGCCAGCCTGCAACGCCTTGCTGTGGCGGAAAATCTGTTGCCCGTGTTCAAAACCGCAGCCCTCGCTCTTTTTGGCGTATCGGTAATTTTTTCGCTTGTTTCATTTTTTGATTATCTTACACTGTACCGGAAAGCGGATTGACATGGCTTTGACGCTGATACAAAACGCCGCGGCCATTATCACTGTTGATAAGGCTGACCGGGTGTTGCATAAGGCCGGTATTTTGATTCATGACGGTGTAATCGCGGCGATTGGTCAAAATCTTGCCGTCACGGAAGACGCGGCAGTCATAGACGCATCCGGCTGCTGGATTTATCCCGGCCTTGTGAATACCCACCATCACCTCTACCAGACATTTACCCGAAACCTCCCCTTTGTGCAGAACATGGAACTCTTTCCGTGGCTGCGCAGCCTTTACGAGATATGGCGGGGCCTTGATGATGAGGCAGTCTACTACAGCGCCCTTGTTGGCATGGGCGAGCTTGTCAAATACGGCTGTACCACCGTGATGGATCATCATTACGTGTTTCCCCGCAACCGGAACAACAGTTTTATCGAACGGCAGTTTGAAGCCGCCGCCATGCTTGGCCTGCGTTTCTGCGCCGCGCGGGGCAGCATGTCCCGTGGCAGGAAAGATGGCGGTCTGCCGCCTGACGATCTGGTGCAGGATGTGGATATCATTCTGGAGGACTGCGAGCGGCTGGTACAAAAGTTTCACGACCCTTCGCCGTTTTCATTCCGGCAAATGGTACTGGCCCCCTGTTCGCCGTTCAGCGTTACCAGTGGTTTACTGCGTGAAACTTCCGCGCTGGCCCGCAGGCTCGGCGTGCGTCTGCACACCCACCTCTGTGAAACAAAAGACGAAGAAAACTATTGCCTTGCAAAAGAGGGGATGCGGCCCCTGGCCTATATGGAAACCTCTGGCTGGCTGGGGGAAGACGTTTGGTTCGCCCACGGCATTCATTTTAATGATGATGAGTTATCGCTGCTGGCCCAAACAAAAACCGGCGTTGCCCATTGTCCGGTCTCGAACATGAAACTGGCGTCCGGCGTGTGCCGGGTACCGGAAATGCTTGCGCTGGGAGTGCCATTGGGCCTTGCGGTGGACGGCAGCGCCAGCAACGACTGTTCCAATTTGCTTGCCGAAATCCGCGCGGCCTATCTGTTACATCGCCTTTCCCGCAGCGAAAAAGCCCCTTCCGGTTACGATTTATTAAAAATGGCAACACGGGGAAGCGCTGCCCTGCTGGGCAGAAAGGACATTGGCTTTCTCGCGCCGGGCATGGCGGCGGATATGTTCGCCCTTGACGTTGAACTGCTTGAGCTTGCCGGCGCTGATTTTGACCCGCAAAACATGCCCGCCGTTCTTGGCTATTCCCGCCCGGCAAAATGGGTAATGGCAGGCGGCAAAATAATTTCGCGTAATGGCATGCTTTCCGGCATTGACGAGGCATCCATATGTGCCAAGGCAAACGCCTGCGTCCGTACATTGATAGGCGCCGCGGCGATCTGATTTCCCATAACTACAATCGGAACGGTAAGCCCTCTTTCCTCCCCCCTCTTGTCCCTTTCCTTCTTTATGGACACTCAGCTTATCCATCATAACAATGACTCTTTCCCGCAGCTCAGGCACGAGCCGTTCCATTTTGCATTACGCTCTGTCAGAAATACCCTTAGAGCCTGTTCAAATTGTGGTTTTTTTCGGGCTCTTTTGGAGCCTGCAAGGTAAAATTTTGGCGTTTGCAACGCCACAATTCCAGATTTTGAACAGGCTCTTAACAAATACCGGGCAAAAACGGTATAGTGTAATAGACGGAGCCAGTTTCAAAACCCCGGTTGGGTGCGGACCGCTGGTCCGATGAAACTAGCTTTGGAGAAAACTGCAATTCTTTGCAGTATAAGGATTTATACCAAAGCGGTTTTCTCCAGGGGGTAGAAGCGGTTTTAAAACTGAAGTTTTGAAACCGCCGCGGCGACAATGAATAATTACTATGATCTCTTGGGTGTACAGCGCGATGCCGCTGCCGGCGATATAAAAAAAGCTTTCCGCGAAAAGGCAAAACAGCTGCACCCGGATATTGCGGGTAAAAGGGCCGAAGGAGCCATGAGGAAGCTCCTTACCGCTTATCATGTACTTTCCAATACGGAACGCCGTTATGAGTATGATCGCGCCTATACCCGTTTTGTGCAAAACGATGGTTTTGATTACCGGACATGGCTGCGTGAACAGGGCGATGATCCGGTAAGCCAGGCAAAGCTCGTGTTTTTTGAACTGCTCCATCTTGAGGAAGACGAGGCTATCGGTATTTGGCGGAAAAACGGCGGCGTTTATTTTGAAATGGAAAAATATATGGACCGGGAGGACTGGATGGACTGCCTGTTCATTCTTGCCGAAGAGCTGGATAAAAGGCAGTGTTCTTACGAGGCGTTCAGGTTACTGGTAATTCTGGTGCGGGAAGAACGACGCATCCCGTATTTCAAACATTTTATTGTAGAAATCGAAAACTACCTTAGGTCTTTGGTCCGGCTGCGACTCAAGGCGCAGGTGGATGAGGAAACCTGGCTTGAGTGTCTTGAAATGCTGCTGGGCCTGGCCTTTCCTGCCCGGGACGAGGCCCGCTGGCTGCGTTCCATGTCGGAGACACTCCTTGCCCTGGGGGATCATGCCGGCGCGGAACATGTTATGCAAGAAGCGATGAAACGCGATGTTTCTCTTCCCAAAACAAACCGGCTTCGCCAGAAACTAAAGGTACGCCAGTGAACCTCAACCGGCAGAACCGAAGAGTAAGGAGGTTCCCCGCTTGAACCTCAACCGGCAGAAACGTAGTGCAAGGAGGTTCCCCGCTTGAACCTCAACCGACTGGAACGTAGTGTAAGGAGGTTCCCCTCTTGATTAGATTAAAAAACGACAAACAGATTGATGGTATCAGGCAATCATGTAAAATGCTTTCCGCCATGTACCGTGCATTGATTCCCCTTGTAAAGCCGGGGGTGGAAACCATTGAGATTGACAAGTGGGTTCAAAACTGGATTAAGCGGGCGGGGGGCAAGCCGGCGTTTCTGGGTTACGGATCGGCGAAAAATCCTTTTCCGACGGCTATCTGTATTTCAATTAACAACGAAGTGATTCATGGCATCCCTTCAAAGCGGAAGATACGCGAGGGGGATCTTGTGTCACTGGACTGCGGCATAGACCTTGACGGCTTTATAAGCGATCAGGCGTTGAGTATTGAGGCGGGAAAGGTGAACCAGGCGGTACACGATCTGAACATAGCAACGCGGGAATGTCTGTACCGGGGCATCGCGGCGATGAAGGCAGGAGACCGGCTGCTGCAGATTGCACGGGCAGTTGAAGGACACGCGCTTGCAAAGGGCTACGGAGTGGTGCGTGAGTTTTGCGGACATGGAGTGGGGCTGGCCCTTCACGAAGACCCCCAGGTTCCCAATTACCCCCACGGCCCCAATCCCAAAATGAGTAACGGCATGGTTATTGCCATTGAGCCGATGATAAACATGGGCTCAGGCGATGTGGAAATCGCGGAAGACGGCTGGACCGTGCTTACCGCTGATGACCAGGTTTCTGCCCACTGGGAACATACGATTGCCATAATCCATGATCAGGTTGAAATTCTTACCGAGCCGCTGGAAGATCTGGTGTAACTATTCAGGACACTTGTAATTTATACAATAAAGAGCCGGTTGTAAAAGTTTTGCAACCGGTACTGAATATCCATAAAATATGTCGCAGGAGTTGTTATGAACATTGTCCAAAAACTTTCTTCAAAGAATTTTCTCGTGTTTAACCTGGTGCTTATCGGGGTTATTTTCGGTTTTTCGCTGGCTTTTTTGTCGTTTTCCTGTTCAACGCCCAAGGCGCGGAATACCGCCCAGGCCCAGCAGAACCAGGTGATTATTCCCCAGGACTCCCTTGCCGTGGCAGAAGGTTTACAGAACGCCTTCCGTTCGGTGGCCGACAAAGTGCTTCCCTCGGTGGTAGAACTTAAAACTGTTTCCATAAGGCGGCAGACCATCCCCAATTTTAACGGAATCCCCTGGGAATTCTTTTTTGGCCCCCGCGACCGGGAGCCGGACGGCAGGGGAGGCCGGGAACGGGAGTACCGGTCCCAGGGCCTTGGTTCGGGAATTATCGTCCGCCAGAGCAACGGAACCTATTATGCGATCACCAATCACCATGTGGTAAACGAGGCCAACGAGATCAGGGTGGCCACCAAGGACGGCAAGGAGTATCCGGCGGAACTGGTGGGAAAAGACGAGCGCAAGGACCTTGCGATGATTTCGTTTAAGACCACCGATCACTATCCTTTGGCCGTGCTGGGCGATTCGGATGCGGTGCGGGTAGGCGACTGGGCTATCGCAATGGGCAACCCCCTGGGCGAGCAGTTTTCTTTTTCGGTGACAATGGGGATCGTCAGCGCCGTGGGGCGCACCGGCGGGCCCGGGGGAAACATCAACGATTTTATCCAGACCGACGCCCCGATTAACCAGGGCAATTCCGGCGGGCCCCTGGTCAACATCCGGGGAGAAGTGATCGGCATCAACACCTGGATTGCGAGTAACACCTCAGGCGGGGGCAGCGTGGGCCTGGGTTTTGCCATTCCGATAAACAACACGAAACGCACGATAGACGAGTTCATCACTTCAGGCGCTATCAGCTACGGCTGGCTTGGCGTATCACTCAACGAGCCGGGCAGGGACACGCTGGCGGCGCTGGGGCTTGAAGGCAAACGGGGGGCGCTGGCCGCCCAGGTTTTTCTTGACTCACCGGCGGACAAAGGGGGCATTAGGCCCGGCGATTTTATCACCCACGTGAACGGCAAGGAAACCAGGGGGATGAACCAGCTGAC
>JAITHQ010000018.1 GCA_031279925.1 Treponema sp.
TTTGTGGATGATGAACATATTTACATAGGCGATTATTGCATGATTGCGCCGAATGTGGTTATAGCGACATCGGGCCATCCGATATTGCCGGTCTTGCGGGAAAATCATTATGTATATAATTTGCCGGTACGCATAGGCAGAAATGTGTGGATCGGCTCCGGTGTGCAAATAAATCCTGGCGTAACAATAGGGGACAATTCCGTAATAGGGGCCGGAAGCGTTATTACAAACACTATTCCCGCCAACGTTGTCGCCTTTGGCGTTCCATGCCGGGTCGTCCGTGAGATTGGTGAAAAAGACAAAAAATATTTTTTTAAGGATAGGAAATTGGACGTATGGGAATAAGGGGTTTGATAAAAATGTTTTTCGTTTATCGTAGTTGCATAGCAAAAATACGATTGTTATACAAAAAACGAACATATTGATAGACATAAGCGAAAGGCATGGAATACCCTGCTAAGCATATCAATACACAGAAGGAGTTTTACTTGAAAAAATTTTTGCTCGTATTGGCAGCCCTCGCGGTCTTGATGGGATGTGCCAAAAAGGACGAAGGCGTAACGCTGAACCTGTGGCATATCTGGGTCGCAGATACGGATGCCATGAAACCCCCGTTTGAAAAAGTGGTGCGGGAGTATCAGGCCGCGCACCCGGAAATCAAACTGGTGGTGGACGGCACGGAAAACGAGTCCTACAAAACCAAGATACGTTCCGCAGTAGCCGCCAACGAAGCGGCGGACGTGTTCTTTTACTGGGGCGCGGGCCGCATGAAGGGCTTTGTGGACGCGGGCGCTCTGCTTCCGCTGGACGAATACGTGGACGCGGAAACCAAAGGCAGGATTCTGCCGGGCGGAACCGCCAACATGACCTTTAACGGCAAACTTTGGGCGCTGCCCTTTACCCAGTGGGCGGGGACATTCTTTGTAAACCAGGATCTCTTTGACCAGAACGGGCTTTCAGTACCCGCGACCTGGGACGAGCTGGTATCCGTGTGCCAGGCGTTCATTGCCAAAGGCATTACCCCCTTCACGGTGGGGGCCAAAGAACCCTGGACAATCGCCATGTACTTCGATCTTTTTACCCTGCGCCAGGCGGGATACACGGCGACCAACGCGGCCCTGGCAAAGACCGGGCCTTTTAACACCCCCGACATAATCGAGGCGGCCCGCAAGTTCCGGCAGCTTGTCGATATGGGGGCCTTCGGGCCAAGCGCGATGGGCCTGGGCGCGACTGAGGCGGAATTCCTTTTTTATGAGGGCAAGGTCCCCATGTACATAATAGGTTCCTGGGCCGTTGGTAACATGAGCGGAAACAACAGCAAGGTCAAGGCCGGGAACACGATAAAAATATATCCATTTCCGGTGCTTGGTCCCAATGGCAGCGCTAAAGACATGACCGGCGGCGCGGTGGATATTTTCGCGGTCAACGCCAAAACGAAGCATCCCAAAGAGGCGGTGGACCTCCTCAAATACATTTGTGAAAACATGAGCGCGGAACTGTACCGGAGCGGCGGCGCGCTCCCTACCTGGAAGGTCAACGTGGACGAATCCCAAATCGATCCCCTGCTGGGGAGTCTGGTACAGCAACTGCAAAATGTTGACACCTACACACTCGCGTGGGACACCATTCTGGAAGGCCAGGACGCCCAGGTGTATCTGGAGGCCCTTTCCAGTCTCTTCGCCAAACTGATTACTCCCGAACAGTTTGCGGAAACCATGCAGAGCATCGTTAAATAGCCGTCTATACAGGTTGTCCGGAAAGCGGCGGCTTCCCGGACAAGCTTTAAGTTTTTTGAAGGATACGCCTAATGATAAACGTGATGTCTGACAAAAAAGCCATAACCGTTTTTATGGCTCCGGCCTTGCTCTTCTTCCTGCTTATCATCGCCGCGCCGGTGGTAATGTCCCTATACTACAGTATGCTTGCCTGGGATGGCATAGGCAAAGGGACTTTTGTGTTATTCGACAATTTCAAGGGATTGTTTGCCGGGAACCGTGATTCTTTTCCCCTCTCGGTAGTACATTCATTCATCATTGTACTGCTTTCGGTTTTTATACAGCTTCCTGTTTCCCTTTTTTTCGCGCTGGTTCTGGCGGGGGGTATAAAAAAGGAAAGTTTTTTCAGAACGGTTTATTTCATTCCGGTTATTATTTCCACAGTCGTTATCGGGCAGTTATGGCTTAAAATTTACAACCCCGATTACGGACTCCTGAATTTTTTTCTCAGGGCCGTTGGCCTTGAAAACCTGACCCGCGTCTGGCTTGGGGATATTGAAACGGTATTGGTAAGCGTTTTTGTACCGTCTCTCTGGCAGTATGTGGGTTACCACCTGCTGCTTATGTACGCGGCCATAAAATCAATCGCGCCTGAAATTTACGAAGCCGCCCGCATCGACGGATCGGGGCCGGTACAGACCGCGTTCAAAATTACCGTTCCGCTCATCACGCCTATGCTCAAAGTATGCGTTACTCTTTCCGTCATCGGCTCGCTTAAAGTATTCGACCTGATTTATGTTTTGACCAACGGCGGCCCCGCTCATGCCAGCGAAGTACCCAGCACGCTGATGGTAAAGACCATTTTCCTGTCTTACCGTTACGGCTACGGAAGCGCTATGGCGGTGTTTATTATCCTGGAGTGTTTTATCTGCGCGTACCTGGTGGGTAGAATCTTTCACCTCACCGGGACTGATGATCTGTAAAGGGGGAATATATGAAAATCAAAATCAGCGCCGCCAGAATGGTGATTTACACGATCCTGATCCTGTGGGCAGTTATTTCCCTGTTTCCGCTGTACTGGATGATCACTTTTTCGCTTAAATCCAATTCCGAAATTTTCGGCGGCAATCCCATTGGCCTGCCCAGGGAATGGCTTTTCAGCAATTATGCCAGTGCCTTCGGTTCGGGCAACCTGGGGGGCTATTTTCTGAACAGCGTTATTGTAAGTACGGTAACTATTCTGCTGACGGTTTTTGTGTCCGCCATGTCGTCTTACGCCATGATGCGGATGCAGTGGAAATTGAGCAAGGCCGCTATGTCAATGCTGATGCTTGGCCTCATGGTTCCGATTCACGCGGCATTGTTGCCGGTTTTTGTGATGATGCGGAACATGAGACTTATCAATACGCTCTGGTCGTTGATTGTGCCATATACCGGTTTCGCCGTCCCTATGGGGATAATGATAATCTCCGGCTTTATTACGTCGGTTCCCAAAGAACTCGAAGAAGCGGCGTTTATAGACGGCTGTAATATTTACCAGATGTTTTTCACCATCATTCTGCCGCTCTTGAAATCGGCGCTTGCCACGGTGAGCATTTTTACTTTTTTGCAGTCCTGGAATGAATTAATGTTCGCCGTTGTGTTTATCAGCAGGGAAAGCGCCCGGACACTGACGGTTGGTATCCAATCCATGTCGGGCCGCTACTTCACCGAGTGGGGACCAATCGGAGCGGCCCTTACCGTGGCCACCGTGCCGACACTCATTATCTATCTGGCCTTGAGCGGCCAGGTGCAAAAGAGCTTTATCGCGGGGGCGGTTAAAGGGTAAATGAGTAGCCACTGTTTGCCGTTATAATTAGTAAGAAGGAAAAGTATCATGACGGAGCGGGAGAATATTGCCCAGGGCCGCCTCTTTACGGACATGACCGAAGGGCTGCCGGAAGAGCGGCAGCGGGGCAAGGAACTGATGACGGCGTATAATTTGACACTACCATCAGAAACAGAAAAACGGATAAGCCTAGCAAAGAAAATGTTCAAACGGATAGGCGGGCATTTCTGGATTGAGCCGCCGGTTTACTTTGCCTATGGTTCCCATATAACTATCGGCGAAGGTTTCTACGCAAATGTTAATCTGACCATCATTGACGATTGGGAAGTGGATATAGGAAACAATGTCCTGTTCGGTCCCAATAGCATCATATCAACCACGGGCCACCCGCTTGATCCTGAAAAACGGAAAGCAGGACATATGTACGCCTGCAAGGTTATTATTGAAGATGATGTGTGGGCAGGAGCCGGGGTAATCATCAACCCCGGTATACGCATCGGCAAAGGTTCGGTAATCGGCGCGGGGAGCGTGGTAACAAAGGATATACCTCCACGGGTAATTGCCTTTGGGAATCCCTGCAAGGTCTACAGGGCAATAGGGCCGGAGGATACGGTGTATTATTTCCGGGACAGAAAATTTCCTGATTAAACAAGGTATGGCATGACAAGGGTTTTTCTGCTGGTACTCATTTACCTCTCATTTATCAGCCTGGGCCTGCCTGATTCCTTGCTGGGTTCGGCATGGCCTTCAATGTATAACGGGCTCAATGTTCCGTTACACTACGCAGGTTTAATTGCAATGGTTATTGCCGGCGGAACTGTTATATCAAGTATTTTAAGCGAAAGAATAATCAGGCGTTTCGGCACAGGCATTGTTACCGCCGTCAGTGTTTCTATGACCGCCGCCGCCCTCATCGGTTTTTCTGTTTCCGCTTCTTTTACGGCATTGTGTCTGTGCGCCATTCCTCTCGGCCTGGGAGCGGGTTCTGTTGACGCGGCGTTAAACAACTATGTCGCTTTGCATTATAAAGCAAAACACATGAGCTGGCTGCATTGTTTTTGGGGCATCGGCGCTTCAACAGGACCGCTGATTATGTCATTTTTTTTAATTCGCCGCAGTTCATGGAATATGGGATACCGTGCCATAGGAACAATCCAGGTTTGTCTGGTAATTGTTTTATTTTTTACGTTATCGTTCTGGGGAAAAAACAAATCACAAAACGCGGGAAAGCATCATGAACGCCATAACAGAATAACATATAAGGAATTGTTTCATATTGCCGGGGTAAAGCACATTCTTGCCGCGTTTTTCTGTTACTGTACCATAGAAACAACAGCCGGGTTATGGGGAAGCAGTTATCTGGTACTGGTAAAAGCCGTTCCCCCCGATACCGCCGCCCGGTGGATTTCACTGTACTTTATCGGTATAACATTCGGACGTTTTGTTTCCGGCTTCCTGGCTATAAAACTGACTAACCGGCACATGGTGCGTCTTGGACAGTCTGTGCTATTTTGTGGAATTGTGTTATTGGTTCTGCCTTTTGGGGATATGCTTTTGCTTCCCGGTTTTTTTGTGATTGGTCTTGGCTGCGCCCCGATATTCCCCAGCTTATTACATGAAACCCCCGAAAATTTTGGAACCGAATATTCACAGGCAATCATGGGTATCCAAATGGCAAGCGCGTACATCGGTACAACTTTTATGCCCCTATTATTCGGGCGGATAGCTTCACAAATTGGTTTTGCTATTTTTCCATTTTTTATCGGAATCATCCTGATAATACAAATTATCATGGTAGAAATACTGAACAAAAAAACACAAAGGAGAATTAAACATGAACGTCAATATTAAAGAATTGATTAAAAGTCTGACCCTTGAGGAAAAAGCCCGGTTGTGCGGCGGCGAGGACTTTTGGCATCTGCGCGGCGTGGACCGGCTGGGTATTCCGCAGGTGATGGTAAGCGATGGCCCGCATGGCCTGCGCAAGCAGAAAGACAATCCCGATCATCTGGGGCATAACGACAGCATTAAGGCCGTTTGTTTTCCTGCCGCCTGCGCCACCGCGTCTTCTTTTGACAAGAAACTGCTTCAAAAGATGGGTGAAGCGTTAGGTGAAGAGTGCCAGGCGGAAAATGTATCGGTAATTCTTGGCCCCGCGATAAATATAAAACGAAGCCCGCTCTGCGGGCGCAACTTTGAGTATGTTTCCGAGGACCCTTACCTCGCGGGAAAAAGCGCGGCGTCCCTTATTAGGGGGATACAGAGCAAAAATGTGGGGACAAGCCTCAAACATTTTGCGCTTAACAACCAGGAGTTTTTCCGCACCACCGTTGACGTTATTGCCGATGAACGGACCATGCGCGAGATATACCTTGCCGCTTTTGAAACGGCGGTCAAAGAGGCGCAACCCTGGACGGTAATGTGTTCGTATAACAAAATAAACGGGACCCATTCACCGGAAAACTATTGGCTGCTGACCGAAGTTTTGCGTAATGAATGGGGTTTTACGGGCTGTGTCGTCAGCGACTGGTACGGCACCAGCGACCGCGTGGCGGGGATTAAGGCCGGCCAGGACCTTGAGATGCCCTATTCCGGCGGCCACAATGACCAGGCGCTTGCGGAGGCGGTGCAAAACGGGACGCTGCCGGAAACGGTTCTTGACACGGCGGTTGAGCGTATTTTGACCCTGATATTTAAGTTTACCGAAAATCGCATAACAGCGAAATTCGATCGCGAGGCGCATCATGCGCTGAGCGGGGAAATCGAAACAGAGAGCGCGGTACTCCTCAAAAATGAGGGTGGTCCCGAAAAGGGACTGCTGCCGCTCAAAAAGGACGCCCGTATTCTCTTTGTCGGCGCTTTTGCCGAAAAGCCCCGGTTCCAGGGCGGCGGCAGTTCCCATATAAACGCGCATAAAGCAACCGGCGCGCTTGACGCGGCAAAAGCCCGCGGCATTGCGGTGGATTACATTGAGGGCTTTACGGCGGATCAAGAAACCAATGACCCCGCCGCGCTCCAGGCGGCTGTTGCGGCGGCGCAAAAAGCCGA
>JAITHQ010000193.1 GCA_031279925.1 Treponema sp.
ATCCCCACATTTGTCAAAAAACGCTACTCCTCGTTCAATTCTGGTGACGGCGCTCTTTTTGATAAAGGCGAAATGAGTCTTGAGCAGCTTGCGAAAATTGGAACCGATGCGGGATACGGTAAAACAGGCCGTACCAGCGGCAAGCAGGAATATCTGGAGAACATACTGAACCGGTATCTGTTTGGCCTTTAAGGCTGTAGGCGCAGCCTGGGCCGGAAAACAAAAAGCCCTGTTCCGACGCCGGAACAGGGCTTTTTTTACAGAGGGCTCTGCCTACAACTTAAGCAGTCATAGACCGACGGCATAGCCGGCGGCTTGAGGAAGCCCCTTAAAGGGGGCAATCTACTCTCATTTTTTTCTTCTTAATGCAGAGGCTGTTGCAAAACTTCAGTTTTGCAACAGCGACCTCTTAAAAATGCGCGTTTCGTAAGGCTTTAGCCTGAGAAACCGCAAGAGCCTGTGCAAAACCAACCGGGTTTTGCAACAGGCTCTATATTCACTGCTTTTTCCAAAACAATATTTTTTTCACAAGTTGGGAAATTATTGCATTGCTCGTTATCGATTGTTACTTCCTCTATTCTCACAACTGTTAGTTTTGGCGGTTTTCCGCCGTTCCGGTACAAAGCATCGTATTCCCTTTAGAGCATCGACCGTATTTTTTTCCGTCTGGCATGAAACCATCAGTCTGGTCCCCCCCTATCTCCATTTTATTCCCTCTAAAAAAACGAACCCCTTACCGCCGCCCTTCTGTCTCAAAGGGCGGGAATCAGCGTTAACCCGGCGAAAACCCTCTATGTGCTGACCAAGTTGCAGGCGGTCAAGCGGATTGGCAATAGCGAATTGGCAATAGAAGAATTCGATTGTGTACAAGATTGGCCGCCCTTCCATCAAACTCTCCTGATCCGCGCGTCCGCAGCAACAAAACCGTTGCGGGCCGGGTCATATATGACCGGATTAATATCAAATTCGGCGATACCCGGAAGCGCCAGAAGCAGGCTGCCAATACGGCATATCAGTTCCGCCAGGGCGTCACTGTCGGCCCCCTGCTGTCCTCGGTAGCCCTTGAGCAGCGGCGCGCATTTAAGGCCCTTAACAAGATTCAAGGCTTCCTTTTTCCCTACCGGCGGATAGGCAAAAACAATGTCCTTCATGATCTCGACCCAGATTCCGCCAAGGCCGGCTATGACCGCAGGGCCAAGCTGGGGATCCGCTACGCCGCCGGCAATAAATTCAAGGCCATCGGGCACCTGTTCCTGCACAAAAACGCCGTTTGCCCCTGAAAAGCGGGCAAGAAATTCCGTTACCACCGCGCCCAGTTCCCCGGGGGAACCGATGTTAAGCCGTACCCCGCCTACGTCAGACTTGTGTACGATTTCAGGATGATCGATTTTGGCTACCACAGGGTAGCTGAATTCAGCGGCCCCAATTTCCCCGGCGTTTTTGAACAAGCCGCTTTTCGCGGTACGTATACCAAAGCAGCCGAGTATACCATAAGCATCAATTATGGAGGCATACTGTCCCGGCGGAATCCGGGAAAAAATTTCCCGGGCCCTGGCGATCTGCGGGCCTGTTGGCGAAAAAAACGCGAAAGAGGCGGCAATGTCCTCCGGATCGGGCCGTTCTTTCCGCCGCATCCCCGCAAGCATCAGGGCAAGCTGTTCGGGATACTCGGCCACCGGGATTCCGTTTTTCAGCAGCAGTTCCCGCCCGCCTTTGCCCAAAGCCGGACCGAAAAAACATGCCAGCGACGGTATGGGCGACGCTTTTAAAACAGGTATCAGGGCTTCGGCAACCTTGGCAGTGTCAACGGTGGCGGGAGGCACGCAGCAGACCGGCAAGGCATCGTATTCACCGCTTTCGATCATAAGTTTAGCGGCCTGGGCGTAATGTTCAGGCGGCGCCGGGGCAACAATATCCACCGGATTTTGCACCGACGCTTCGGGCAGCAGGATTTCCCGCAGTCCGGCCTTGAGTTTGCCGGAAGGTTCGGGAAGCGTAAAGCCTTTTTCCGAAAGGGCGTCAGAGATCAAAATGCTGGGACCGCCGGCGTTGGTAAGATGGCCTATCCGTCCACCAGAGACAACAGGCATGTGGGCAAGCGCGGCGGCGCAGAGGAACAGCTCTTCGATGGAATGTACCCTGGTGATCCCCGCCTTTTGTATCAGCGCCCCGGCCACCTTGTCATTTCCGGCAAGGCTCCCGGTGTGGGAACTGGCGGCGGATATGCCCGCGCTGGTACTGCCCGCTTTGAGCAGCAGTATGGGTTTTTGTATCTTTGCCGCCAGACGCCAGAAACGCGCCGGTTCCAGAATCGTTTCAAGGTAGAGGGCGATGACTTTTGTATCCTCGTCCTTTTCATAGAAAGGAAGCAGATCGCAGAGGGTAACATCGGCCTGATTGCCAAGGGACACAATAGAAGAAAACCCAATCCCAAGCTGCGCCGAATAGTCAAGCATTGCCGCCCCGATGGAACCGGACTGGGTTACCAGCGCTACACTGCCTTTGGCTACATTACCGGACAGTATCGTGGCGTTCAGGCTGATTTTGGCATTCATTTCTCCCATGCAGTTCGGGCCGATAAGGCGCATATTATAGCGGTTAACGATTTCGACCAGCTTTTCCTGGGCCGCCGCGCCTTCGCCGCCGGTCTCTTTAAAACCGGCGCTTATGCAAACCAAAGCCCTGACGCCCTTTCTGCCGCATTCCCCGGCCAGTTCGAGCACTGAGGATCCCGGCGTCGCTATTACAGCCAAATCAACCGTTTCCCCTATTTCGCTGACCGAAACGCTTCCGGTTGCGCCTAACACATCCTCGCCGCGTTTGTTAACGGCGTAAACCCTGCCGACAAAACCGCCGGTGATAATATTGCGTATAATTGACTGGCCTATGCCCGGTTTCTGCGACGCGCCAATCACGGCCACAGAACCGGGATACAGAAGCTTTTCCATGTCCCGCTGATAGAGCGGAATATTTTCGTTCCAGCTCTCTATCCGCAGGCCGTCGGGAACCATTTTTCCCCGGTAAAATACCGCGCCCTTTTCGTCCTGGGCAAAATTGCCCAGAGCCAGCTCAAGCAGGGTTCTGGCCCCTACCATACGATTCTGCTCATTTACCAGTTTAAGGTAATGGCGCATTCGATCTTCTTCGGCGGCGTGGAGTTTGTAATCTACCGGGATCCTTTCGGAAATAACAAGCAGCGGGCCGCCGTCTATCTGGGTAGTCGCAATATGCGAGCTTGAACAGAGAAACGGCTCTTTCGCGGCAAGGGCCAGTCCAACGCCGTTGCCGCCCGCATAGGAACGCCTGCCGTCCTTTTTTATGGAAAGGTCTGCGGGGTGAACATTGATAATCAGGTATTCATCCAAAAGGCAGGCGGTGGTTGCCCACACATAACCGGCAAGCAGTATCG
This sequence comes from Treponema sp., assembly GCA_031279925.1. Next base: position 3,410 of record JAITHQ010000193.1, read on the forward strand.
CCTGCGCTTTCATTGGCCGTATCAGCTTCAGCGCTTCGGCGTCAAATTCGCGGCGCAGTTCCTTATCGGAAAGCGGCTTTCCGCGGGCCGCATAAAAATCCTTGATGTCAAGGGCGGCGGATGGAACGCCCAATTGAGACGCCGTGGCCAGCGCTTTTGCGTCCTTTTTGCTGGCAAAAACACCGGCCACCTCAAAAGGACAGTCCACGCCCCGGCTCTCCATATCTTTTTGCAATTCCAGCGCCTTCCAGATCGTATCACCTGAACCGGAGACAAAGCCTATCACCCTTAGTTTCCCGGCAGCGGGATTGTAAACCGGCGTTATCATATAAACCTCGTTATTTTTTTAGCACAAGATTGGGAAGTCCCACGACAATATTCGGGAACAGCACACACAAAAAAAGCAAAAGCGTTACTAACAGCACCATAGGGAGAATTTCCCTGCAGGTTTTGGCAAGGCTTACATTTCCGATTTTTGCCGCCACAAACAGGCAGGTTCCCACCGGCGGCGTCAGCGCTCCAATGCAGATATTTACTACCATGAGCACGCCAAAGAAGACCGGATCAACGCCAAGACGGTTGGTAACTACCAAAACAATGGGACTGAGGAGCATCAGAATTGCCAGGGCGTCCATAAAACATCCCATAATAAGCACCAGCAGCATTATCAAAAGCAAAACCACCGTCGGGTTGGAAGAAACGCTCAGGAATGCCCCGGCAATCTGCTGGGGAATCCGCTGACTGGTCAGCACCCAGCTCATGGCCGTAGAGGAGGCCAGAATCAACGAAACCACCGCCGTATTCTTTGCCGCCGAAAGGAGTGCTTTTTTTATAGTCCTAAGATTCAGGGTACGCAGTACGAAGGTTCCCAGTATAAAGGCGTACATTACCGAAACCGCGGCGGCCTCGGTGGCGGTAAAAATGCCCCCAAAAATTCCGCCCAGAATGATTACCGGCATTAACAGGGGCAGAAAGGCGTCTTTAAAGGCCAACAGGAATTTTTTTAGGGTAAATTTCGATTGCTCCAGGGGGATGCCCTCTTTTTTTGCCAGGAAAAATGAATAAGCCATCAGGAACAGGCCAAAGAGGATACCGGGAACAACGCCGGCGAGAAACATCCGCTCCACCGAAACACCCGCAATGGTCGCAAAGACTATCATCGGAATGCTGGGAGGGATGATGGGACCTATAGCCCCGCCGCAAGCCACCAAGGCCGTTGAAAAAGGCGGCCTATAACCCCGTTCCTGCATCGTCGGCAGCACCATTGCCCCCACTGCGGCGGCTGTGGCAACCGCCGATCCGCTCATGGCGGCGAACATCATGGCAAGCACGATGGCTACATGGGCAAGGCCGCCGGGAAGCCGCCCTACAATACTATAGGCGAAATCCATCAGCCGTTTGGTGATCTTGGATTCTTCCATCAAGGAACCGGCAAGCATAAAAAACGGAATCGCCAGATACGGGAATGTATCAAGGCCGGAATACATGTTATGCGCAATTGTTATGGGATTGAATATGCCCTGCCAGAACATTATCGCCACCGCGACGCCGCTTAGTACGAACATAACGGGAATACCGATTAAAATTCCCGCGATAAAAATGGCCAAAAATACCGCTAGCATTTTTCATCCTTTTCAAAGTCTGTGCCGGAACTCCACATCATTGCCAGTTTACACAGAATAAACACAAAACTCAGAACGGCGCTGACCGGCATAACCATATAGATTATGCTCATGGGAACCGGCATGGTAGTCGCCCGCTGCGTAACCTGCCTTGCAAGCAGCCGCCACGCGCCCCAGGCGAT
>JAITHQ010000249.1 GCA_031279925.1 Treponema sp.
AGCGCCTGCCTGCTCAAAGCGTCAAGGGACTTGAGCAAGGGAACCTTTTTGTCCAGCGCCTGCCCGTAATACGAGATAAACGCCGTAGGGATACAGAGCGTCGTGCCGGTATGGTCTTGTTTGAGGAACGCGGGACTGGTAAGATCCCAGGCCGTATAGCCGCGCGCCTCGAACGTCGCCCGCAAACCGCCGGAAGGGAAACTGGACGCATCCGGCTCCCCCTTAATCAGCTCCTTGCCGGAGAACTCCATAATAACGCGGCCGTCGCCGGTTGGCGAAACAAAGCTGTCGTGCTTTTCCGCAGTCAGCCCCGTCAGCGGGTGAAACCAGTGCGTGTAGTGAGACGCGCCCTTGGCAATCGCCCAGTCCCGCATCGCGGCAGCCACCACCACTGCAACCTCCAGCGTCAACGCCTTTTCGCCGTTCTGCACCGCAACCACCACACGGTAGATATTCTTCGGCAGCTTCTCCCGCATCACCGCGTTGGAAAAGCAGTTGGAACCATACAGCTCCTCAACCGGCGTTTTGATAAAATCGGGAACCGAGCCAGCCTCACATTCCCCGCAGCAAGCATTCATATAAAACCTCCAAAACTGAAAATGATTTCAACCTTGCAATTGAAAACTAACGTTTTACAACTCCTTCAATTTGTATGTAGTGTATATAGCAAAAAGTATGCCAAGTTGGAGGGGGTATCGAAGGATTTACACACTATTTTTTTGTTTTGACTGAAATATAAATGTCAATGACGGCATTTGGCATCATTTTAATGCAAGAAAAAGAGAGAACGCCGCAAGGAGTCAACGGCGTTCCCTCACGAATGGTTACAAAAAAGTAATTTCTTACATATTTTTCTACATTTTTGTAGAGCCTTGTCAGGCAGCCTTACATAAAGCTGTTTCAAACCGTTGATTTGGTTTTGAAAAAGCGCAACCTATCAATATTGTACCATTTTTTGGCATAGGTGGCCATACCCTACGATAAAAATTGATTCAATTTATCCATTACATCGTTAAAATCCAGCGGTTTTCCTACATGGCCGTTCATTCCCGCAGTCAGACATTGTTCAATGTCTTCCTTAAATACATTGGCAGTCATGGCTATTATGGGAACGGTCTTGCGGCCAGTTTCCTCCTCAAAAAAACGTATCCGGCGGGTTGCCTCATAACCGTCCATTTCGGGCATCTGTACATCCATAAATATCATGTCGTAGGAATCAGGCGCCTGGGTAAACAGTTGTACCGCCTCTTTTCCGTTTTCGGCGCAGTCAATGGCAAGGCCCGTCGGCTCAAGCAAGGTCATCACAATTTCCCGGTTTATGTCAACATCCTCGGCAAGCAGTATTTTCCGGCCTGTAAATTGCATGGCAGTTTCCCCATCTTTCTGCTCCAGAGGATCGCCTTGCTCACCCTTTTTAAGGCAACGGCTGATACATTCCGCAACGCCTGAGGGGAACAGCGGCTTGGAAAGGAAATTATCTACCCCCGCCTGTTTTGCGTTGGCCTCTACCATGTTCCAGTCAACGGCTGAAATCATAATAACAACCGACTGATCGCCTGAATCTGATTTAATCCTCCGGGTAAGCTCTATGCCGTCAAGACCGGGCATTTTCCAGTCAACAAAGTAAATCGCATAGGCGCCGTTTTTTTCTATTTTTTCCAGGGCCTCAAGGCCGTTGGCGGCGGTATCGCAGAAAAACCCTACCCTTCCGGCAATATCGGCAAAATATTCCCGTATATCAGGATCGTCATCCACCACCAGAACGCGAATGGCGCTCCAGTCATCCGGCACGATAAGTTCTTCCAACTGCCCTACGGATTCCTGCATTTGAACGGTAAAAATAAAAGCCGCGCCCTTTCCCAGTTCAGACACAACATGGATGGAACCGCCCATCATTTCCACAATACGCTTGGAAATGGAAAGGCCCAAACCAGTGCCGCCGAATTTTCGTGAAGTGCTGGAATCGGCCTGCTCAAAAGAGCCAAAAAGCCGCGTCTGCTGTTCCGGGCTGACGCCGATACCGGAATCAATTACGCTGATTTTTATGATGCAATGTTCCGTTTCTTTCCGCTCAAGCTCCGTTTCAAGCCGGACCGTACCGCCTTCCGGGGTAAACTTGACTGCGTTAGAAAGCAGATTCGCAATAACCTGGGCAAGACGCTGTTCGTCGCCATAAAGCACGGCGGGTATATGCTGATCCAGATGTACGGAAAAATTCTGCTTCTTTTCGTCAATTTTAAAATTGATTACATTTACTACTTTCTGGAGCATTTTTTCAAAATTAAAATCGGTTGCGGAAAGCTCGAATTTATTTGCCTCAATTTTTGACATATCAAGAATGTCATTAATGACGCCTAAAAGATGGGTAGAGGCATTTTCGATTTTGTTCAGGCAGTATTCTTTTTTCTCAAGATCGCGGGAACTTTTGGCAATGGAAGTCATGCCGATAATGGCGTTCATGGGGGTACGCATTTCGTGGCTCATATTGGCAAGGAAATCACTCTTGGCCTTGCTTGCGCGCTCGGCCTGTTGACGCGCCGCATCCCGCTCCTTTTCACGAAGATCCCGTTCAACCGCCCCGGCTATCACGCTGCTCACAGTGCCTACAAGCTGCCTGTCGCTTTTTGTCCACACCCTGGGCTTGAATTCCTCGATGCTCAAAATAGCCCAGCATCTTCCCTCGACATAGAGCGGCGCCCATATAAAAGCCTTTACTCCTAGATTATTCAGCACATCGTAGCGACTGTCTTCGCGTATATCGTTGCAACAGATGGTGGGAATACTGCCCGACTGCTCCTTGGGGAAGGCGCTATTGATAAGATCGTTCAGTCCCCCGGTTTCGGCGGAGGTAACAATTGCGTCCGAGCTATTCCATACATAGGCGGCGTTGCTTAATTTTGAATTCGCCTGGGCAACGCCGATGACCATGCGACTCACCTTAAGAAATTCGCCCGTTATACGCAAGGCATCGGATATAAGGGTAGAAGCGTCTTCAGAGGAAATAAAACTGCGGGAAAGTTCGGACATCAGTTCCTGCTGCCGTATCCGCATAGCGAAAGCGTGCCGCTTCTTTTTATTGATGGAGAAACTCAGGATGCCGATAAAAACAATCACCACCGTAGAGAGCAGTATAATGGCAGAGAGAATAACCGTCTGGCGCTGCATGTGCAGAATATGCTCGTCGAGAATATCAACCCCGGCAACCGCAACCACCGTTCCACCGCCGTCAAAAACCGGCGTAAAGGCGGTGATAAGGCCGTCGAAACCGGGAGAGTACTCCCCCAGCCCGGTCACAATCGTAACGCCCTCGTCAACCGTTTGCTGGAAGAGCTCTTCGGTGGGAATAAGCTCGCTGGCCAGGTTTACCGTGTCTTCGGACTCATCATTGTCGGCAATATACTGCACCATGCCGTTTTCAAGGGGCCTTAAGTAATACACGAACTCTACGTTGGCTTCCTTGCCGAAGGTGATAAGCCGGTTTCGTACGTCGGTGAACAGCGGCTTTTCTATGTCTTCAGGCGTGGTGAGCCCGGTCAATTCATCAGGCGTAATCAGGCGCGCCGCCAAACTACTGACAAGGCGCAAGCGCGAATCAATGCTACTACGAAAATAGAACGAAAGGGAAGAGATAAAGACGCTGGTATAAACAGCTATTCCTACCACCAAAAGACCGGCAATCAAGAAAAGAATAATGATAAAATTGTCATACAAAAATTTTTTCAACATATTCAGTTCTTAACCACCTAAGCGATTGTTATACGCCAAAATCCTGGGGGCTTAGCCCGGGCGAACCAACTATCTGCCCAAACGCCCGGGCAGTTGACCGGTATACAAACGATTTGCTATGCAAATTTCGCAATGGGCACAAAGGTTTCCGCTTTAAGGGCCGCTCCGCCAACCAGGGCGCCGTCGATGTTTTCCTTTGCCATTAACTGAGCGGCGTTTTCCGGTTTTACCGATCCGCCGTACTGGATGATGATCCGGTTTCCGGCGTCTTCCCCATAAAGTTTGGCGATTACCTTACGCACAAAGGCGTGGATTGCGTCGGCGTCTTCCGGCGTAGCGGTTTTACCTGTTCCGATTGCCCAGACCGGCTCGTAGGCGATGGTGATCTTTGCCAAGTCCGCCGCGCTTACCCCCTGGAGCCCCTTGACAGTTTGGGTTTCGCAGACCGCTTCCGCCCTACCCGCTTCCCGTTCTTCCAAAAGTTCGCCGATGCAAAGAATAACGTCAAGGCCATGTTTCAGCGCCAGTTTTAGTTTTTTGTTGATAAGCTCATCATCTTCTTTATAGATATGCCGCCGCTCGCTGTGACCGAGAATAACGGTTTGTACCCCCAGGTCCTTTAGCTGCAAAATCGAAACCTCGCCGGTATGGGCACCCTGCTCCTCACTGGCGCAATCCTGCGCCCCCAGCAGAATATTGGTTCCCTCGATAATAGCGCCAACGGTTTCAAGGCTGGTAAAGGAAGGCGCCACCAGGTACTTGTGTTTGCCATCTTTAAGCTGAACCACCAGCGCCCTTGCAAGTTCCGCCGCCTCGCTGCGGGTTTTGTGCATCTTCCAGTTTCCCGCTATGTAGTATGATCGATTACCCATAATCGCTCCTTAAATAAGTAAATAGACTTGTTGTACACTGAGCCGGTTGCAAAACCCGGTTGGTTTTGCACTGGCTCTTGCAGTTTTTGCCCTACGGGTTACAAAACATGCATTGTAATTTATTGTAAACAAAAGTGGATTTTTACACAAGGGCCGTAATTCAAGCAGGGCCGCTTTGAGTGCTTCCTAAAAATAAGCCCCCGGCTTTGCCGGGGGTGCTGACTTATTCCTGATCTGAACCAAAATACGGTATTGGGGATTATCCAGCAATAGCTGCGCAACCTTAATGGGGGTAAGGACCCTTCGCATAACACTCTCCTGCCTGCTTTTGTAAAACAGCCCACTCCCCTACCCTGCTCCCTGTTACCGTTTGTCAGCCCCGGCAGACTTCAATACCGGGCAGTTTTTTGCCTTCCAACAGTTCCAGCGAAGCGCCGCCGCCGGTTGAGACGTGGCTCATCTTCGCCGCAAGGCCGAATTTGTTTACCGCCGCAACCGAGTCGCCGCCGCCTACCACGGTAATAGCGCCCCTGCCGGTAGCCTCAGAAAAACCCACGGTATGTGAGCACAGGCGCGGTAACTTTAGTTGCCGCAGCAGGCGCCCTGGGTCCGGTTGATCAGATTCGCCTGATACCCGGCGCCAAAGCCGTTGTCGATATTTACTACCGAGATTCCCGGAGCGCAGGATGTGAGCATCCCCAGCAGGGCCGCAAGCCCACCGAATGAGGCTCCGTAGCCCACGCTGGTGGGAAGGGCAATGACCGGCGACTTGACCAGCCCGGCGATTACTCCGGCCAGCGCTCCTTCCATGCCCGCAACGGCAATCACCACCCGCGCTTTTCTGATGTCCTCGATACAGGCAAAGAGCCGGTGTATGCCCGCCACGCCTACATCGCTCACCAGTTCAACGTTGCTGCCCAGAAAGGAAGCGGTGATCATCGCTTCCCGGGCCGCCGGGAGGTCGGAAGTTCCCGCCGCGACAATTGCCACGAGGCCCCTGCGCTGTTCCGGCGGGCAGTGGCTGCCAATGGTGAGGGTTTGCGAAAGCGCGTC
>JAITHQ010000046.1 GCA_031279925.1 Treponema sp.
CTTAAACACAGTCCACGGATTACACGGATTAACGCGGATTTTCGGTACCAAAACCCTTCTAATCCGTGAAAATCCGTGGATTTTTCCTCTCTCAATTTTCATTTCTCCATTTAATCAGCGCTTCTCTAGGGCAAAGTACATGATGGGTATTTGCTGCACACAATCGCGGCAAGTTCCAGGGCAAGCCCAAAAAAATGTGTCAAAATGATACTGTTTCCGGGCTTTTTTATTTATATGGGTCATTTTGGGCCTTTGAAACAAATGGCTGTGCTGTTCCACAGTTTTCGCCTGGTTATTTTCCTGTAAAAAAGGCTGTTTTTTTGATTTTTTCGCCGGTATTGATGTTTTCCCAAAACAATTGCGGCCTGGCATGGTTTTTGCTAGTATATATATAAAGAAACCAAGGAGGCGTTTATGACTGCGATAAAAGAAAAGAAAGCGAAGATGGGAATGTCTAATTCAGATGAAAATGTCTTTGGCGTATACCTCAATGAGATAAGCCGGATTCCCCTTTTAACCAGGGAAGAAGAGGACGAGGCCGCCAGAGCCGCCGCACAAGGCAATATTGATGCACGTAACAAATTGGTTAAGGGAAACTTGCGGTTTGTAGTAAATGTAGCAAAGCGGTATCAGGGGCAGGGGCTTCCGCTTTTGGACCTGGTTAGCGAAGGCAACATTGGCCTTATTAATGCGGTAAACGGTTTTGATGTGGACCGGGGCTACCACTTTATTTCCTATGCGGTGTGGTGGATACGTCAAGCCATAATCAAGGCAATCGGTGAAAAATCCAGGCTGATACGGCTTCCCATCAACCGGGTTAATGATCTTGTACAGATTGAAAAAGCCCGTAAAACGCTGACTAATTCCAGGAGCGCCGAAGAAGAAATACAGGAAATAGCGGCTATTCTTGATATGGATAAAGAGCATGTGGAGGATATGCTTAGAATCTCAAGGGAAATGGTCTCGCTGGAAAAACCCGTTAACTCAGGCCGGGACGCCTCGGTACTGGGAGAGTTTCTGGAAGACGACCAGTATGAATCCCCTGAACAGGCGGTAGTCCAAAAATCGCTGGAACATGATATAGAAAAGGTACTGGAAACCCTGGACACAAAAGAAGCCGCCATAATCCGCTGCCGCTACGGCCTGGGCAAGCGGGCCCCCATGTCGCTTTCGGAGATTGGCGCGCATTTTAACCTCACCAAAGAACGCATCCGGCAGATTGAACAGAAAGCGCTGCTCCGCCTTAAGAACGTCTCCCGGCGGCAGAAACTGGAAGCATACGTCGCGTAAGAGCCGTTCAAATTGTGGATTTTCGGGCTCTTTTGGAGCCTGCAAGGTAGAATTGTGAACAGGCTCTAAGCTCATACCGGGGCTTTACTGCCCCAGGTATTTTTTAAGGATCGCGATTACTTCATCAAAGTTAAGCGGTTTTCCTATGTGGCTGTTCATGCCGGCGGCCAGGCAGCGTTCCACATCTTCCTTGAACACGTTAGCCGTCATTGCAATGACGGGAACCGTTTTTGCCCTGGGGTGATTAAAAGCGCGGATAAGCCTGGCGGCTTCGTAGCCGTCTACGCCGGGCATGTGTATATCCATAAAAATCAAATCGAAATCTTCAGGGCCGGCGGCAAATTTGTCAAAAGCCTGCCTGCCGTCTTCCGCCTCGGTGATGCTGACGCCAAAGGGCTCAAGAACGCTGATAACAATTTCCCGGTTAATTTCCACATCCTCGGCCAAAAGTATCCGCTTGCCGTTAAAATTATCCCCGGCTGCTTCGATCCCGCCGCTTCCTGCCGCCGGGCTTTCCGCCACAGCCGCATCAAGTACCGGTTTTGGTATTTCCGCCCTTATGGTAAAAATAAAGGCCGAGCCCTTGCCCGCATCGGATTCGATTCGTATTGTTCCCTGCATCATTTCCACTATTTTTTTGGAAATAGCAAGCCCAAGGCCGGTTCCCCCGAATTTTCTTGAAATGCTGGAATCTACCTGCACAAACGACTGAAAGAGCTTGTCCTGCTGTTCCTTCGAGATGCCGATGCCGGTATCGGTTACCTTAAGTTCCAGCGTACAGAAACCGGGTTCTTCGTTGTTATCGATTCTTTTTGCATCAAGGCCGATACGCCCTTCATCGGGGGTAAATTTAATCGCGTTGCCAATAAGATTGGTAATAACCTGGGCAAGCCGCTGTTCATCGGTAATGATCCGTAAAGGGATATTGGCATCGGTACTAATCGAAAGCGCTTGCTTTTTTTCGCCCAGGCGGAATTCAAAAATATTGGCTACCCGTTGTATCATCACAGGAAATTCAAATTCGGTACAGGAAAGTTCAAACTTGCCTTCCTCGATTTTTGACATGTCAAGAATGTCGTTGATAATTCCCAAAAGATGAGTGGAAGCGCCTTCGATTTTTGTCAGGCAATAGTCCTTTCGTTCTGTTTCCATTGTACTTTTGGCAATAGTGGTCATGCCGATTATGGCGTTCAGGGGAGTGCGAATTTCGTGGCTCATGTTGGCAAGAAAATTCGATTTTGCAAGGCTTGCCTGTTCCGTCCGTTCCTTGGCCTCGATAATCTCGGTCATGTCGTGAAAAAGAACAAACGCCCCCTGAAAAATACTATCTTCGTTATACATTGGGGTAAAATGGATTTCGTAATGATGGGACTTGTTATCATTGCCAATGTCAAGCCGGCGTTCAAAAACAACCGGGTTTTTTTCTTCTTTTGCAGTTTGAAAAACAATAACAATTTCCTGCAGTTTTTCCGGTGAGGTAAAGCGGGCAAAAACCTCACGGTAATGCTTTTTGCGAATATTCTCAAAATTTTTGATGCGCGCCTTTTGGAGGAACACATCCGCGCAGTACACCAGTTGACCGTATTTGTCCAAAAGCAAAATGATGTCGGGGCTGTTTGCAAAGACCATGTTCATGTAATTATCCTGGCGGGAAAGCCAACGGTCTTTTATGGAGCGGACATATTCATACACAACGGTCAGCATCAAAACAAAAAAATAAACGCCGCAGATCAAGAGCGCCTCTGGAATGGTATACGCAAATTTTGCCAGCCCCGGTACAAAGGTTCCGATTATTGCGGTAAAAAACAAAAGCGATGCCGGAATAATTCCCCAGGGGAGGCCCAGGGTAAAAATCGACATTAAAGGATAGGAATATATCCACAGAGTGGCGAAACCCTGCAATTCCGTTTTGGAAAAAATCGATACGCCGCAAAATCCGCCAAATATGGCAATAACAATAAAGCCCCCCACCATAAAGGGAAGCTCCGTACGAAGGAGCGACAGATTAAGAAATGTAAGGAAACCGATAATAATCTGACTAAGCCCTTCATCAATAAGGCCGCCGCGCATATTCGAAACGCCAATACTGATGATAAGCACAGAGGCAATTGTATAGGTGATATTAAGGACAATAAGACGGATCATGGCGTCCATGTCTTTCTCGTCCTGCATACTGGTATACTTGCCGCTGGTTAACAGGGATATGACCAGGTCTTTTATCGATCCCATGTTATGCCTCTGGGATCTGTTCAATGGATTTTTTGTCAAGCAATTTTGCGGCACAGGAGGCCGCCACCAGAATCCCCAGTATCAAGAGCAGGACAGCAATGCCCGTTTGCAGCCCATGAACCGCCATAGTAAACTGCCCCTTTTGTATACGGCTTATTTGATTCATGATTGTCAGCACCAGTGAGGAATAGGTAACCGCAAGCATGATCACGGTGGGGATAATCAGCATAAAAATTCGCCGGCCTGTCTTTTTAAAAAACAAGGTACAGGCGATAAGCGTAAGAGCGGCAAGAAGCTGGTTTGCCGCGCCGAACAGCGCCCAAATATTTTGATACCCCAGGATCGCCAAAAGATAGGCGGGCAGCAGCGTACACAGGGAAGCCATCGGCTTGCTTTTTAATATACGGAACAGAATATTCCCTTTTTTCTGCTCCCCCTCCTCTATGGAAAACAGTTCCTGAAATGAAAGCCGCCCCAGCCTGGACACTGTGTCCAGTGTTGTTAATACAAACGAGGAAACCGCCAGGGAAACAATGGTAAAGGACACCTGGCTTGGCAGCCCCAACTGGTGCAGAAAACCGGAGACCGCCCTTGCAAAAATAACCGGCGGGGTTCCCGACGGCATAATGCCGCCCTGCGCCAGCGAACCAACCGCAATCAGCGCCAAAATGGCTACGAGAGTCTCCACCAGCATGGCTCCATAGGAAATGGGCAGCATGTGCTTTTCGCTGCTGATCTGCTTGGAAGCCGCGCCGGTGGCCACCATGGAATGAAAGCCCGAAATTGCCCCGCAGGCAATGGTGATAAAAAGGCCGGGAAAAAGAAAACTGGTATTCACCTTGAACGAGGTAAAGGCAGGAATGGCGATTGCCGGAGCGGTAAATATCACGCCAACAAAGGCCGCAAGAATCATGGCGATTAACAGAAAGGAGTTAAGGTAATTCCGGGGCTGCCCCAGCGCCCAGACCGGAACCACCGATGCAATAAAAATATAGCCAAAAACCAGATACAGCCAAATGGTTTTGTCAAGAAACAGGGGAAAGAAAATGCCCAGTACAATACAAACAACAAGAAGGTCAATAGCGATAATTCCACTTGCAAGGTCCGAAGCTTTCCTTTTGCGGATAAGAAAGCCCAGCCCTATCGCCGCGGCAATAAAAAGGCAGGATGTTGTAGCCACCGAAGCATTGGTCTTAACCAGGGCGCCGGCGCTGTCAAAGCCCGCAAAGGTGCCGGCAACAATATCGGCAAACGCCGCGGCAATAAGCACGGAAAACAGCCACACAAAGATCAAAAAAAGACGTTTACCCGCCTTTCCCACATAATATTCAATTACATAACCAATGGATTTTCCTTTGTTTTTTACCGAGGTATACAGGGCGGCAAAGTCATGGACCGCGCCAAAAAACACCGATCCAAAAAGCAGCCACAGAAGCGCGGGCAGCCAGCCGAACATGGCGGCAATAATAGGGCCATTAATCGGCCCTGCCCCCGCAATCGAAGCAAATTCATGGCCAAATACCACTGCTGGAGAAGTCGGCACATATTCCATACCATCTTCCATTTCCTGCGCCGGGGTTTTTCGGGCAGGGTCTATACCCCAGGTCCGCGCCAGAAAACGGCCATACAGCAGGTAAGCCAGAGCCAGTACCACAACAGAAATTATCAAGAGTAGTAGCCCGTTCATGCTAACAGTATACAGCCAATACGAAAAAGGGTCCACAGAATTTTTTGTCTAAACCCCAGGGGAAACGCTGAATAATTCGGCGGTATTAAACCGGCGCGCATTTACAGTTCCGGCAGGTATTTCCGGTAGCGTTTAGGTATAAATTGATTCTGCAGGGCGGGGTTATTCCTGCTTTCGTTGTTGATGGTTTTGTGGTAATGCTTCCAAAGCTTTTCCCATTCATGCGCAGCAGGGACTGCTAACAATGAAGCGATTTCGTCAAGATTTAAGATTTTTGGCAGTCCGCCCGCCGGGCGATAGAGGCATAGTTCCCGCTTTTCGTCGATAACGGCCCAGGGGGTCTCCCCAAAACGCCGGATAAAATGCCCGCCAAAAGCGGGCAGCGCAAAATGATCCGGGGCGCAGCGGGCAACATACACGCCCTTATTGCCGGGATTGAACCGCAAAAACCCCAGAAGGCGGTGGACTTCGTGCCACACCTTGTACGCCGTTTCCAGTACGGTCAGCGCGTCCGGATCGCCCCGGTCTGCGGCAATTTTTCCGGCGGCGGGCCGGTCCGGGGCAGCCAGTAATTTTTTGCTAAAGCGGAGCATTGCCGCCTCGATGGGGCGCTCGCTCATCCAGGCGTGAACAATGGCCTTAAAGCCGTTTGCCGAAAGTTCAAACAGGCGGCGGGCCGTTTCCGGCAGGGGCGATAAGTTCAGGGCTTCATCCGTATAAAAACCAGAAATGACGCATAACCACGAATCGCTGCATATTGGTTTTTCGGATGGCTTTTCGATCCCTTCGAACAATGCGCCGGAAAAAGCGGGTGGCAGCAGGGAATCAGTTACGCCGCCGCCGGCAAGCATGGCAAATAGTTCATCCAGACTTCGGTTCATAATTATACTATACATGTGTGCAGGTATTTCTGCAAGGCTTGTTTTGGCAAGGGCGGCTGCCGGTACGGGAAGGGCCGCAAATGGCGGCGCTGCGTACACAAGTCCTGCGCGGCGTAAGGCTATGCGGAACCGCTGCGGATATAGCGCCCTTCGCTTGCGGGCCGAAGGGCGCGTATTCACCGTACCGTGAATTGCAGCGAGGCCGGATCAAGGGTTTCGCTATAGGCGGAAAGCTCCAGCGTTCCGGCCCTGCCGGGCCTAATCATCAGCAGGGCCTTCCCGCCCGATGTAAGGACTTTGGGCAGGGTAAAGCCAAGACCGGCGTTGAGGTCGGGAGAACAGGCCCCCAGTATTTCGCCATCGCCTTTGAGCGCGAATTCGATTAACAATTCCCCGTTGGGACAGGGGATTCCGTTTGCGTCGGTAACGGTAACTTCAACATGGGCGATGTCGAGGCCGCCCGCGGCAAGATTTGTTTTGTCCGGCGCAAGCACAATATTTTGTGCCGGCCCCGCTGTTTTCAGCGTGTGCGCACAGACTTCTTTTCCCTGTAGAAAGCCGATTACCCTTACCTCGCCTTCGGTATATTCAAAGGTCCATTCGATAATGCCGTTCGCAAAATCGCCCGGCTTTCTGCGCCCCATTTTTTTCCCGTTGACGCGCAACTCCGCTTCGTCGCAGTTGGTGTAAACCGCCGCTGTTACCGTGCGGCGGTTAAAATGCTCCAAATTCAGATGAGCTGCCAGGGGAGGGAATGACCAGCGGCATCGGGCGTAATTCGGTTTAATG
>JAITHQ010000053.1 GCA_031279925.1 Treponema sp.
TTGTGTTGTATATGCGTGGTTTTGTTAGTAAGCCTGTTATTCCTGTTTACCGGCTGTCCAACTGAAGGAGAGGAAACAACGAATAACAGTAATACCGAAGACCTTCCGGTTGAGCAAGATCCGATTGATCCGGCCAACCCGCGGAGTCAAATCGACAAGAAGGTGGACGGCGGCGGTCAAAAAGTTGTCCACGAGGTATGGATGGGTATAGACACCAACGCCGATCCCCGCTGTGCCGTTGGCTACAAACTGGCTGCCAGTAAAAAACAGTTCTTTGACAATGCGGTTATTTTTCATTCCGATCTGGCATGGAAAGACTGCGGCGGTACGCAGGAACAGAACTACTGCCCTAAATCTGGTCTGCACCTGCACTACACCGATGAAACCCAGTGGCTCATTAACCCTGATGATTATAACACATATATCAAGCCCTTAAAAGACGCCGGTATACGGGTACTGCTGGGTATATTGCCCTGCTCTCACGGCGTTACTTTCGGCAATGTGGGCAGTTGGCCAATGGAGCCTCTCTGGTCATGGCAGGAAAATACCGGCGAAGAGTACCCCCTGGATGAAGACGCGGCGCGGGCACTCGCGCAGGAATGGGCCGACGCCTGCGAGCAATTCGGATTCGACGGTATTGCCCTTGATGATGAATATGGCGATCTGCCGGCGGAAGTGGGCGTACCCGCTCGCGGGAAGTATTTGGTCTATCCCACCCACAATGGGCAGTCATACGGCAGCGGCGCCGCGTTGTCCGATGCATGGAAGAAAGGCGGAGAAAATGTATTCAAGCTCTGCCGCTATTTCAAGGATTTAACCAAGGACACTGAACATCCCAATGGCAAATGGGTTAGTATCTACGAGTACAATTACTTGAGCCGTATTCCGTCCAGCCTGACGGTTGATGGACAAAATTATAATGTCGCCGACGTGGTTGACGCATCTTACCCGGCAAGTTACGGCACAGTGGCGCTCCAATCTTCGATTGGTTCGCCGAAGAGTAATTACGGCTGTCTGTCCATCGCCTTTGACGCTTTCGCCGAAGTAACAACGCCGCCGAATATGATAAAAAGCCGCATGAATACGCTTTTGAAAAACGGCTATGGGGTGGTTATGTACTTTGCCTTGAAAGAACGGCGGTTTTATTCGACCAAACCGTTTTTTGGTCCGACAGGGACGATGCCCGAAGATTATCTTTCGAGGATAGCGGAAGTGCTGTACAAGGACACGGTGATCTATGAAGGGCCCGATTATCTGCCGTTCCCGGTAGAACGCAACGGCTCAACCCAGGGAACCGGCGCATTGTACGGGCATAAGTAAAGAACGCGGGGGAGAGGTCAGCGAACCCAAGGCTGCGAGCCTGCGGTTCGTTGTCCCCTGCGCCGTAAAAAGGAGTGTGTTATCATGCGAAAAAAGAAACCGTGGACAAAAGCCGATACGCAAATATCATTGCTGGCCCTGCCGGCTGCGGTATGGTTTCTCCTCTTTAGCTACCTCCCCATGTTCGGCGTCATTATCGCCTTCAAAAAATACCATATCAACGGCGGCTTTTTGAAAAGCCTTTTTTCCAGTAAATGGGTCGGCCTGCATTATTTTAAACTGCTCCTTAATAACGACGACGTTTGGATCGCCCTGCGCAACACCATTGCGTATAACGTGGTAATGCTCATTGTGGGAACCTTTCTAACCATTGGGCTTGCCCTGCTGGTCTCGGAACTGTACAGCCGGTTTCTGGCAAAAATATACCAAACGCTGATGTTTTTTCCCTATTTTCTTTCCTGGGTGGTTGTCACCGCCCTGGTGTGGGGCTTTTTGAGCCACGACATGGGCATTGTAAACGATGTCCTGCTAAAAACCGGTTTTGAAAAACACCGCTTCTATATGGAGCGGGGTTTCTGGCCCCCCTTTCTGGTCTTTATGAGCCAGTGGAAAAGCGTCGGTTACGGCATGATCGTATACCTGGCAACCATTACCGCGCTTGACAAAGAAGTCTACGAGGCGGCCCTCCTGGACGGCGCTTCAAAATGGAAACAAATTACCCGCATTACTATCCCCATGATGAAGACCGTTATTGTGCTGATGTTTATTCTTAATGTGGGGCGTATCTTTTATTCGGATTTCGGCCTCTTTTTTCAGGTTCCCCGGGATTCCAACACGCTGGTAACTACCGTTACCACCCTTGACGTGTTTGTGTACAAACAGTTAATAAGCCCCACTTCTCCAATCGGCATGACCGCGGCGGCGGCGCTGTTTCAGTCTACAACCGCGTTTCTGCTAACCCTGCTGGCAAACAAAATTGTCAGCCGGATTGATCCTGAATCGTCAATGATCTAAGGGGGATTAAATGAAAGTCAGTGCGGAAAACCGGAATACGGTAAACCGTTTTTTGCGGGTAAGCAAACCGGTTAATATCTTGTTTAACATGGTCATGCTGCTGCTTGCCCTTGCATGTGTACTGCCAATGGTATTGATTCTTTCGATTTCGCTGTCGGCGGAACAGAGCCTTAATGAATACGGATACCAGTTTATCCCCAAAACATTCTCGCTGGACGGCTACCGCTATATTTTTACCCAAAGTCCCGCCATACTGCGCGCGCTGGGGGTATCGGTACTGGTAACGGTTACCGGAACTATTCTTGGCGTTATGCTTAATGCCCTGATGGGCTATGTTATTTCGCGTAAATCGTATAAATTGCAAAAATTTTTTGTATGGTATGTATTTATACCTATGATATTCAACGGCGGGCTGGTATCGTCGTATTTTATCATTGGCAACTTTCTGCGTTTGAGCAATACGATATGGGTGCTTATTCTGCCCTTGGCGGTCTCATCGTATAACATCATTTTATGTAAAACATTTTTCAGGGCGACTATTCCCGATTCGCTTATTGAATCGGCCAATATTGACGGCGCTTCTGAACTGGAAATATTTTTCAGAATTATTATTCCCCTTTCCAAGCCGGTGCTGGCGACGATAGCGCTTTTTCTTAGTTTTGCTTACTGGAACGACTGGTTTACCTCGCTTTTGTATATTAACGACGCCGGTTTGTATTCCCTGCAGGCATACCTGAACAAAATTCTGGGCGATATAGAATTTCTTTTGCAAAACGCCAGTACCCTTGGGGTGGTGCAGCAGCAAATTCTCGCTGCCATGCCGAAAGAGGCCGCCCGTATGGCGATTGTTGTTGTCGCGGTAATTCCAATTGCCTGCAGCTATCCTTTTTTTCAGCGCTATTTTGTATCGGGTTTAACTATTGGCGCGATAAAAGGCTGACAAAGCAATGATTAAATCCAACCGGGGATTTAATCATATTTTATTTATGGAGATGCAAAAATGACCGATAGAATACATTGCCGCGTACTGCTTGCGGCTGCGTTTGCCCTTATAACGGTAACCGGCTGCCGGCGGGAAAACAATTCCGGCGTTCCAACGCTTATTTGGTGGCAAATCGGCAGCAATTCGGCGGATTTACCGCATTATTCCCGCATCCTCAGCGACTATACCCAGGAAAAAATCGGCGTACGGCTGGAGATACGGCAGGGAAGCTGGGCAAACGCATCCCAGCGTTTTAACGCCATGATTAACACCGGGGAATACTGGGACATTCTTTTTTCCGATGTCAATATCTACGGCAGTTTCGCTTCATTGGGCGCTTACGCGGATATTACCACTCTGGTAAAAGAGGCAAGCCCGCAGCTTTACGCGGGCATCCCGGAAGAACTGTGGCAGGGCGTTTCCCTTAACGGAAAAATTTACGGCATACCGACATACAAGGATTCGGCCACGACGCAATTTGCTTTTTGGGATGCGGCGCTGGTGGAAAAATACAATCTTAATATCGAAGACAACTCGCCACGGGGGCTGGACGCCAATTTTAAAAAAATAAAGGCGGGCGAAGGCCAGCGGTATTATCCCTACATTATGTCGCGGGGAGAAATCGACGCCGTTTTTTTGCCCTACGAGACTTTTACTTCCTACCTGCACCCCATAGGGGTGCGAAGCGACGACCCCCGCCGCCGTGTTGTCTGTACCCTGGAACAGGACGATGTCAGGGAATACCTGCGTTACATGCACCACTGGTACGAAACGGGCATTATTAATCCCGACGCAAACATGGTAGACATTGTGCCCAAATACCGTCCCTATTTTATTTCCCAGGCATGGCCCGCGGTGGCGGCTTCCTATGCGACAAGCGCCGGCATTGAAAAATATCTTCCCTCAAAATTTTTCGGCCCTGTCTATTCCACCAATTCCATTCAGGGATCAATTAACTGTATCAGTGTTAATTCCCGCTACAAAGCCCAGGCGCTTAAACTGCTGCGTCTGGTAAATACCGATGCCACATTCCGCGACATGATGGCCTACGGCATTGAGGGGGATCATTTCCATTACGTTACCATGCCGGACGGCAGAAAGGCGGTGCGCCGCGACAGAACCGACTGGCCCCTGGTTAATTATCAGGAAGGTAATTACTTTATCGAAACGCCGGAAGACACTGTGCCGGCGGGCTATTGGGATGAGGTGCGCCATCTAAACGAAACCGCTGTTCCTTCCTATCTGCTTGGCTTTACCATGGACCTTACGCCGGTTGAAAACGAAGTGATCAACTGCAAAAATACCTGGATGAAATATTATACCGACCTCCGTACCGGCGCGTCCGACCCCGCCGAAATGACACCGGTAATCATTGCCGAGTTAAAAAAGAAAGGCATGGACAAAATTATCGCCGAAGCGCAACGCCAGATAGACGCTTTTTTTGGAGCGGGTGACAAGTGATATTCCACGACGCAAACGCGCCAATTGCCGCCCGTGTTGAGGATCTCTATACGCGCATGACAACGCGGGAACGCATACGCCAGCTTGACATGTTCAAGGGCGTTGAGCTGCTTGAAAAAAGCGGCGGCGATACCGTAGAGCTGGCCGGGGTGAATGCCGTTGGCGGAGACGGCGCGGCGCGAAAGGCGGCGGCTGGCACAAAAATCGACGCTGAACAATTTGACGCGATAGTGGGCGGCGATGGCGCGGGCTGGATTCACGACCTGTATCCAGAGCCCTGCCTTGCCAATGCCGCGCAGCGGCATATCATCGAAAAATCGCGGCTGGGCATACCGGCTATTTTTATCGAAGAGGCCCTGCGCGGATTTTGCAGGGCTGGTTCCACCGCCTTTCCTTCCCAAACAGCCCTTGCCTCCACTTTTCAGCCGGAGGCGGCCTACAATACCGGGCGGGTAATCGGCACAGAGGCCCGCGCCGCCGGGGTTCACGCGGTATTGGGGCCAACTATGGATTTAACCATAGAGCCGCGCTGGGGACGTGTTGAGGAAAGTTATGGCGAGGATACCTGCCTTGCCTCGGCAATGGCTAAAGAAATGGTGCGCGGCCTGCAGGGGGAAGGCATAGACCGGAATGACGCGGTTATGGCCGAGCCAAAACATTTTGCCGCTCACGGCGCGTCCATGGCCGGCCTTAACGGAGGAGCGGCCATGCTGTACGGCAGACGGGCCCTTTACGACACGGTGCTGCCGGTTTTTGAAGCGGCGGTAAAAGAGGCCGGTGCGTATAACGTTATGTGTTCCTACAATTCCATAGACGGTATTCCCTGCGCAAATAACGAAGAGCTGCTTACCGGTGTATTGCGCGATCTGTGGGGACTGCGGGGCGTAGTGATTACCGATATGTGCGCCTCGGAAAATACGATCAGTATTCACCGCACCGCGGCCAATTATGAACAGGCCATCGCCGATTCCTGGAACGCCGGAGTCGACGTTCAGTTTTATGATTACCCCCACGATGCCTTTATGGCCGCCATGGAAACAAACCTGCAAACCGGATCGTTGAGTCAAAGCGCCTTTGAACGCGCCGTTAAAACCGTGCTGAAACTGAAATTCCTGCTCGGTCTTTTTGAGAGTCCCTATACCGGTGAACGCCGTTTTTCCCAGGTTACCAATTGCGCCAAACACCGGACTGTGTCCCAGGCGGCAGCGGAGCAGTCCCTGACTTTGTTAAAAAATGACGGGATTCTTCCGCTGGACAAAAAAACCGTTTCCATTGCTGTAGCCGGTTACTGCGCGGAAAATCCGTATCTGGGCGGCTACGGCCCCCGTGTGTCCCCTGAATCGATGGTCAACTCACTCCAGGCTATCCAGGCGGCAGCGGGATTGCCGGTAAGCGCGGCCATTGGCGCCTACCCCTGGGAACAAAACATCGCTCCTGAAACCCTTGCCGCCGAGTGGGACAAAGGCATCGCGGCGGCCCGCAGCGCCGATGTGGTTATTGCGGTTATGGGCGACACCCTGGAAACCTGTTCCGAAGCCCGCGACCGCAGCCGCCTGGAACTGCCCGGCAGACAGCGGGAATTCCTTATGGAACTAAAAAAACTGGCAAAGCCGGTTATTCTCGTACTGCAAACCGGACGGCCGGTCGCCCTGCAATGGGAAGCCGAACAGGTGAACGCTATTATTAACCAGTTTTGCCCCGGGCCATACGGCGGCGCGGCGCTGGCAAAGGCTGTTTTTGGCGAACTGAACCCGGCGGGCAGGCTGCCGCTAAGTTTTCCCCGTAGCAGCGGCAACATCCCCTGTATATACAACCCGCTGCCCGGCGCGCCACGCGGCTATATCGATGAAGCGGCGGGAGCGTTGTATCCCTTTGGCCACGGCCTCAGTTTTACCGCCTTTACCTACAGCGATCTTCGGTGCCGGCACGGGGAAACCAGCCTTTCATGTTCCCTTACCCTTATCAATACGGGAAAGCGGGACGGCGATGAGGTAGTTCAACTGTACGTGAAAGACATGGTGTCCTCGGTAACTACACCCGAAAAGAACCTGAAAGCCTTTTGCCGCGTTTCATTGCGGGCGGGCGAAGAGCGGACAGTGGTTTTGAATATCCCGTACCGCAGCCTTGCCCTTATTGACCGGCGTTTCAGGCGGGTAGCGGAAAAGGGCGAATTTCTGCTCATGGCCGGAGCGTCCAGCGCGGACATCCGGCTTTCAACGCCCTTCGCTTTGGCGGAGGATCATGTTTTTTCGTTGTAAATAACAAAAACTGCAAGCGCCTGTGCAAAACTAACCGGGTTTTGCAACAGGCTCGCTATATACCGTATTAATAACTCACCTTAGGCAAAACAAGGAATAAGATAAGATGGATGGATGGAAGGGACGGGACATATTAGATTTATACAGCGATTATTTGTTGTATAGCAGCGGGCAGACGACGGCGGCCGGATTTTCCACGGTATTAGACAGGGCAATAAGCCGTGATAAGGCGGTACGGTTTTTGGCATCAGAATTCTTTGATGAAAAAACGCTCTGGAAAAAAGTCAAGAAGATTGTAAGGGCGCATGAAGGGGAAGAAGGATGTTTGATATTCGACGGCACG
>JAITHQ010000109.1 GCA_031279925.1 Treponema sp.
CGCCCTTGTTTTCGGCAAAGACTACCTCAAAGTAGTTAAAGTACTTTTCGGCCAATTCAGGGGAAAGGGATTTACCCCGCTCATTTCCCATACCTATCTGAAGCCTAATAAGAGGCCGCCCATCGGCAGTATACTCCTGCTCATCGGCTGGCTCTATATTTAGTCCCACAGGCTGCTCAAAGCAGCCAATTACTGCCAAAGCCAGTGCTACGCACAGGATGCTTACACTGAGCATTTTTCTGGTTCCCATATAAAGTTCTCCTTCACTTGGCTGTTTCCAGCTCTTGTTATATTTTCGAAGGTTTTAAAGAAAACTCCGGTATTTTCAATATAGCACAAATCATGAATAAAAAACAACCGGAATTTGAAAATTCTGCCCAGTTTATCAAAATATTTGTACAAAGACGCGGGGTAATGGCAGGGCCGCTCTTCCAAAGCGGTAAAAATTCCGCATTTTGGTTTTCTACGGCCCTTGTACCACTGACCTTCATTAATTGACAGTTTTTTCGCTTGGTACTATACTAAGGCAAATGAAAGACCGGGTAATTTCCATTAGCTTCAAGCTGCTTATACCCATTTTTATTTGTTTTATCATCTTTGGCGGCAGCCTGGCGGTTACCATTAACCTGCTTAGTTCCTCCACCTCGGCGGCAACTTTTAAAGAAGGGATCGACCGGAAAGACAACCTGGTCAACAGCCTTATCGAGGAACAAACCGCCCTGCTGGAGAAAAAAACCCGCTGGTTTGCCGGTTTTGCCGGTTCCAGCGAGCTGATCGGCGGAATCCGGTGGAACGGGACCGCAGGGCTTAAAAACCAGCTTGAAGCCCTGGCCGCCGCCCTGGATGTGGACGGTATTGCCCTGGCGGACCGGGATGGGTATCTTTTGGTGGACAGCGGTACGGCAGGGGCTTCCGGCGGGGCGCGTTATGTCCGTACCATTGTTTCCTATACAGAAGACCAGAACTGTATAACCCGGATGTACTCCCTGGATACCAGTCTGGCGTTGATCTCGGCAATTCCTGTTTTTGAAAATCAGTCGCTGGCCGGTTACGGTTTTATCGAGTATAGTCTCCAGTCGCCCCAATTTGTTAATGCCCTGCAGTCCCTTACCCAGTGCGAGATAGATTTGTACCAGGGGCCGGCGCTCCGGGGCAGCTCCAGCGGGCTTTCCGCAGGGCCGTCAAACCGGAGCCGGTGGATTACCCCCTTTACCGGCAGCCTGTCTTCGGATCACGATATCATGATCGATACGGTTCTTGGCCTGGGCCAGACCTACCGGGGCGAGTACACTGTAGAGAACGTTAAATATTACGGCGTCCATTTCCCCCTGAAAGACGGCTCTGACTCGCGGGTAGGTATTGTCTCCATGAGCCTCCCCATGACGCCGGTGCAGGAGACCGTCCAGCTTATCAACAAGGTAGTGGTTCCGCTGCTTTCAGGCGGTATTGTCCTTCTGCTGTTTATCTTTACCCTGCTCCTCCGCTTGATCGTTATTGCGCCGCTCAAATACACCGCCGCAACCGCCGCCGCGGTTTCGGAAAACCTTAGTTCCAAAGAAGCGGACTTTACCTACCAAATGCCGGTCAAACAGCGGGACGAGATTGGCGTTATCACCCGGAGCATCAACGGTTTTATCGCTTCACTGCGGGGCCTTGTAAGCCAGCTAAAAGACGCCCAGTCTTCGCTGCAAAACATTGGGGAAAATTTAAGCGGGCAGGCGGAAGAATCGGCAAAAGCAAACGCAAAGATTATGGGCGCGGCAATGGAAATAAAGGGCCAGACCGAAAATCAGTCCCACTCCCTTGAGCGTACCAACAGCGTATTGCAAAATGCCGTTGAAGGGCTGGGCGGCCTTAACGCCCTTATCGCAGATCAGAACCAGTCCATAGCGGCCTCTACCGCATCGGTACAGGAAATGGCGAATACGATCAACGCCGTGCAGGTTGCGGTGCAGGAGATGAAGGATCAGTTCCGGTCGCTGGTTTCCGTGGCGGATACCGGCAAGGAGCGGCAGGAAGCGGTAGACCGGCAGATACAGGGTATCCTTGCCCAGTCAGAGGCCCTGGTGGGGGCCAACCGGATCATTGCCCAGATAGCGGCAAAAACCAACCTCTTGGCAATGAACGCCGCTATCGAGGCGGCCCACGCCGGGGAAAAGGGTAAGGGCTTTGCCGTTGTTGCCGAAGAAATCCGGGGGCTGGCGGAAAACGCCCGTTCCCAGTCCGATTCCATCAAGGTGGAACTCTCCGGCATTGCCAAATCGGTGCAGGACACTGTGCAGATGTCGGCAAAATCCCGCGAAGCCTTTGGGCAGGTTTCCGGGCAGATCAACGCTACCGACGCTTTTATTACCAGAATCGATACGGCAATGGACGCCCAGCGGGGCGCTTCCGCCCGCATCGGCGAGGCCCTGGACGCGATAAACGCCGCGGCGGGCCGGGTACAGAGTACCTCAACAGACATGACCAGCCACATGGACGGGGTAAAAAAGGAAATGGACGAGCTTACCTGCATTGTCCAGGCAATAGAACAGGGAATCATCGGCATGGGCGACAGCGCACAGGAAGTAAACCGGGCCGCCGAAACGGTTCTGGAGCTTGCCAAAGATACCCGCCGGAATATTCTTATTATGGAAGGAACAATCGGTTCTTTTAAAGTCTGACAGGGGGTGTTATGCGCAATTGTTTCTTTGCATTGCTCTTGACCTGGGGTGCAATTCTCCCGGCCCAGGACCTTTCAATTGATTTTCGCTACAATGTATCCGGCCCTGACCCGGATAATTACCTTACCTACAAGTCGGCCATTCGCTACATCGAGGCGGACAAAGATGCCTTTGACGCCGGAACCGGGGCTTCCAAACACAAATCCACTTCCCTTTTTGCCCCCATTCAGACGGACATCATGGGCAGGGCAACAATATCGACGGGTTTCCGGGGACTGCTGCTTTTTCCTCTTTCAAATGACGCAACCCGCATTGGGGATAATCTGCATGTTTACAAAGAGGGAAACATCATCATAATGGAATACGTCCACATGGGCGTTGCCTATCGTATAATGACCGATAAAACCGGCAATATCAGTTTTCCGCGCGGAAACTATGTAATGCGCACCATTGGTTATCTGGTGGATTTTTCAAAACCCCAGGTTATTTCATCTGACTTTTCTACTGCCAGAACAAGCGCATCGGTAGACTGGAAAAAGATATGGGACCCTGCTGTTCCTTCGGGAAGAACCATCACCACCGGTGAAGCAGCTAAAACCGGCCCCATACAGAACGATTACGGCGATATGATGGCGATGTTCAACTGGGATGGAACCCTGGAGGTTCGTTTTGAAAATTCAATTTTGAATATTAAGGGCGTCCTGCGCCCGATAAAACGGTAAGCCGGTGATCTGACCATTTTTCCGGAGGCATTGACGCCTTATAAACAATACGAAAGCGATGATTCCAGACTTTAGTCCGTACATCGATTAGATTGAATCATCGCTTTGCTTCTTAATCCTAAAAAACCGGGACTACACTGCCATCGGTCCATTTTTTGGCAATATAATCTATTACCTTTTGGGAAAGCAGGGCGTTTTTCAGCGCCGCTAAACGGGAGTCCTTTTCGTTTCCCTTGCGCGCTACCACGATATTCACATAAGGTGAAGAGGGGCCTTCGATAATAAGGGAGTCCCGCAAGGGGTTAAGGCCCGCTTCCAGGGCATAGTTGCCATTAATGGCTGCGGCGTCTACATCCTGCAGGGAGCGGGGAAGCTGCGCCGCCTCAAGCTCCTGGAAACTGAAGTTTTTGGGGTTAGCGGTAATGTCGCGGGGTGTGGCGGTAAGGCCAATGCCTTCTTTAAGCGTGATAAGCCCCTCTGCCTGGAGCAGGAGCAGCGCCCTGCCGCCATTGGACGGATCATTGGGGATAGCGATGGATGCCCCATTGGGAAGCTGGTCTTTGCTTTTGTATTTGGCCGAATAAAGGCCAAAGGGTTCAATATGAACGCCAAAAACAGATACCAGTTTGGCCTGCCATTCCTCATTGCTTTTTAGATAGGGAATGTGCTGGAAAAAATTGGCGTCCAGGTCCCCGGCAAGGACCGCTACATTGGGCTGTACGTAGTCGGTGAATTCCACCACCTGCAAGGTAATACCCTGAGCGGCCAGATCGTCCTTGATCAGGTTGAGCAATTCCGCATGGGGAACCGGCGTCGCCCCCACCGAAAGCGTGGCGCCGGATTTCTGTGCGCTGCCTTTGGCTTCAACATGCTGATTAAAAGCCAAAACCAATACGCCTGCCACAAGCAGGCCAACAAGAGTCTTTTTCATGATACCTCCTTAAAACTATAAGTTCAAACTGGTATATATAACGAATTTAGTCAATAGTGTGATTCTTGGGGCCAGGAAGTACCCTCTTCCAAAACAGCGCGGATATCAAGGACGCTGGCCTTGCCGCCGGCAACTGCAACGGAGAAGGTTGTGTTTTTCGATAATGTCCAGGGAAACGATGGGTTAGGTTCTGGTGGGCCGCAGCACGGCGTTGAGGAAACCCAGTAATTGTTCCTCTTTCGCCCATGACCTTGAAAAAGAGATAATCGTTAGGGGGTTAAGGCGTTCCATTGGTTTTTCCTGGTGTTCCATGGTACCAGGCGGCAATGAATGCCAATTTGTAGTATGGCCAGCGGCGTGTATGCGCCCCGATGACCGGGAGGCTGGCAAAGAACAAAACAAAAAAACACAAACGAGCCCTGTAATGCTTTTCATGGAAATGGCATAACGTTCCGGCTGTTTACGAGGTTTTGCCGGCCCGGATAAGGGCTTGCGTAGCAAGACCAGGACTGGCAAAATGTGCCGCAATGAGGCGTGGGAATGGCGTAAGCCATGACCTAGCCGAATGGAGGCCAAGCCCGCTACTGCGGGCGCAGCGTAAACAGACCTAATATAAGGCAGTAAAAACGCTTAAAAAAAGTCAAGTTTTCAAGTCAAAAAGTGTTTGCTAATTCTATATGTAGTATAGAGTTAAGCGAAAGTTGTAATAACTGGTTATATCTAATTCTCTCTCGTTATACAGGGCAATACGGGGTAATTTCAGGCGTTTTTGGCCTGTTTTTTCCCCAAAACTTGACCCGGTTTTTTGACAGATAGAGGGAAGGGCAAAACGCTTACCGTTAAAGAAAAACCGCGTTATGTAAAACACGCTCTTTTATAAGAGCGGCAAAGACATAACAGAATCAAACAAAAATTGTGTTCCATACAATAACAGCCGTATATTCTCATTGTAGGGCAATAAATGTTCTACTGGCTGCTTGTGCGGCTAATAAACTTTTTTAAGGAGAATAGTATGAAACTATTTTCTATTCAACAAGCGGCGATTTTTCTAAAAACATCGCCAGCCAAGATTAGGCACTGGATAAAAACTGATAAAAGTTTTCCAGTAGTTGTTTATGGGGAGAGACAAAAAAGAATAATCGCCGAAAAACTACCATTATGGGTAGAAAGCAAAATGGCGATTAACGCAACGGTCTAAAACCAAACAACTTTTAGCGGGGGCTGAAAACGCCCCGCTAATTATAGAAAAAAGGAACAGGCAATGAAGTATTTAACGATAAGCGAATTATCACTATACATAGGTGTAAGCAAGCCCACTATTTACAAATGGGTAGCAAAGAAAGCAATACCTTTTACACGGTTAAACAAACGGATA
>JAITHQ010000115.1 GCA_031279925.1 Treponema sp.
AGTGGTATGCATGGATGAAAAGCCGTACCGGTTGCGGGGCGCAGTCCGGGAGCCCATTCTGGCGGAACCTTTCAGGGTTGAAAAAGGAGACAGTGAATACCAGCGTGAGGGAACCTGCAGCATTTTCCTTTTTACCGAGCCGCGTGCGGGGTGGCGATAGGCGGAGCGTTCGAATGCAGAACCAAGATAGACTGGGCAGGGCCGCACCGTATAATCTCCAGTGAGCCGTCGGAAATATGCAGGGACATTATCATGAGCGAGACGCAGCCGGGCAGCCATCGCGGGGACGGAAATGTTCTTCCAGGGTTTCGTTAAGCCTCTCCGCCTGGGCAATGCCCGTCAGCGCGGAGCCGAGTTCTTTCGTGTAAAGTTTAACCTCTTCGGTCAATGCGCCATCGTACTGTATTGGCATATTTGCCACTGGCGTAACTGCCATAGAATTCTCTTAACATTTCTAGTAGGACAGAACATCTAAACAGTTACTCAACAATCTCAGGATACAACCCTTTGAGTATACCGCAGGCATCGCCAGCGGTATACTGCCAATCTACCCCTTTTCCTTCCCCTGCGTATGCCACGCCGAAACTTCCGCGTTAAGCCCCTGGATACTACCAATACGCCGCAACCCCAAACACCGGGCCGCTAACACGGACAGTTCCACCCCGGCAATCTCCAGCCCGCTTCCATGCTTGGGCGTGAAACGAATTCCCAGCCTTTCCGCAAGCCAGAACGCTTCTTCCGGTGTAACGGTCTCATACAACCAGGAGGGCGTATGAGTATTCAGCTTGCCCATGACCAGCACTACCTTTTCCGCCGCCGGATACCGCGTATCAAGCAGCCATTGGATTTTACGCGCCCAGTCCTTCTTGGTCCGCTGTGCCAAGGCTTCCGTATGCCCCCAGAGCGCAAGTGGTTCGGTGCACATAAAAACACCGCAGGTCCCGTTACGCCGGTATTCGGTATTGGACTGTTCGGGGTATCCCGGTTTTGCCGGCAGCGGTTTCCGTAGGGGTTCAAGCAACTACTACGGCTTGTGGTCGATACCGGGCAGCGGATACGGTTCATGATAGGGCCGGGCGTACCCCGCTCACCCGTCCTCCATGGCTGCCGTGAAGGCTCCGTTATGTTGAGGCGGTATGCACCGGCAGTCGTTCAGGTGAGGTTTAAGCGGCGTTTTTAAAAAGGCGGGGGACCGGGAATCACCATACTGAAATTCCACACAGGTATCGGCTAATTCCCGGTAGGGTATCCCTGAGGCGGTTGGCCGCAGTCCACGGCAATAATACGGGTTTCGGTTAGCTTTGCCGGAATCGGCGGCGGTTCCCGCTTTTTGCGTTGCAAACGGGCGGTAATATCCGCTACGGTCACAAAGTCCTTTTTGCCATTTTGAATGGTCTGGCAGCTTACCCCACTATGCCCGGCGCTATCCGCTTCCTTGGCCGGTTTTCGGCCTTCGCGGGTATCAAGGGCAAGGATAATGTCCGCCCGCTTAAGCAGTTTGCCGCTTCCCGTGAAGGTCTTCAGTTCACGGCGTTTTTCCTGGGTCAGTAGTATTTCCCTACTGGTTTGCTCATTGGTCGTATCCCCCCCTACAGGGAATAGTATCAGGTGATTTATTTTATATACAGAACCTGTTGCAAAACCCGGTTGGTTTTGCACAGGCTCTTGCGGTTTCTCAGGCTAAACTGGGCAATGTTTCCACAAAACTTTGGATAGATAACCCCGTTGATCTTGCCGATATGTTTGGGCAAGAATTACGGGGATAAGCTCTAAGCCTTGCGGATTTTTTTAAATCGGCATGGGCTTGCCGGAATTACTCCAGTACTTCCAGTTTTAAATCCGCAAAATAATAGCTTGCCCCGTTTTTTAAACCGGCGTCATCCAAATAGAACCAGGGGCAACCGGTAATATTCCCCTCACCGTCTTTTTCAACGTTGCGAAGCGTTGCCGTTGTTTCTCCTTCAAAAAGCACCCAGGTATTGGCATCGTAGGAACTGTTGCCGCCGGCAATGACCGGGTAGCCTGCAGCATCGGTCTGCCACATTATCTTGCTTGCCTGGTCCATCCATACGTTTACAGAAACTTTCAGGGTAACGTTTTTTTCGGCGTAGTCACTCAGGTCAACCCGGATGGGTCCCCAAGGGTAGTCCCCCGGTGTGTATATCTTTAACACATCGTTTTTATTCTGGAACGTAGAAAGGATTTCTGTTTCTATGCCGGAAGCAAGCCACCATGAAGCCGAGCCGGTAAATACATTGCCTTCGGTTTTAAGCGGCGCAACGGTAATGGATTGTATGGTCAATACGGTGTTGGGAACTTTTGCCTGGAACACAATTTGATACACGTTCTTTTTTGCTTCCAGCGTAAAAGTATCATTTACGGAAAGGGAAATACTTTCGGTCTTTTCCGCCTCCCCAAGGCCGGGGTACTTGCTTAACTTTTTGTTATCGGTCGCGTTATATCCCCCGCAAAGAATATTCACCACGATTTGTTTGTTCGGGTTTCCATCGTTATCAGTGTCCGGGGTACCTGCGGGATACGTGGCCGACCATACAATTTCGATGGAACCATAGCCGGACAAATCCATGCCTGCGGCGCCTTCTTCCCCGGTGTAGAGGTTTACCCCCCAGGCGGCAGCGCCCTCAGCGGCGATGCCCGAAGGAAAATGTATTACTACTGAACCGTCTTCCGCGTTAGGCGTTACGGTGGCGCCGCTGTCCCACAGTACCGCCCCATTGGTGACAAGGTCAACCTCGTAAGGCTTGTCCGCCGGTATTATAGTTTCGCCGCCGGAATCCTGCCCCGCCGGGTTGTTGCAGGCGGTACATACTAAAGTACTTATAATAAAAATCGGCAGCAAGAGTTTTCGCATAATATCCTCCATAAACTTGTTAAGCTGTCTTTACTTCTATATGTACCCTGAGAGCGGCTGAATAAAAATCGGATATGTACATGAACTGGCATTAGGGTCTTTTACCGATACCGCTCTTGCTTAAGAAAGCGACACAACCGCCCCCAAAGGAGCGGCTGTGTCTTAGAGCCTGTTCAAAATCTGGAATTTTGGCGTTGCAAACGCCAAAATTCTACCTTGCAGGCTCAAAAAGATCCCAAAAATCGGGATTTTTACGGTCTATTGACCGCAAAAATCCACAATTTGAACAGGCTCTTACTGAAGCGGAGTTTAACTGCCCGTGGCGGGGTTCAACACAATCGATCTGATCTCTAGCTTGAAGGTCGTAGCCGAGCCATTTGCCTGGAACGCGAAACCTACAATACCCGTATCCTTGAAATTATTAAAGCCTTTGCCATCCTGGCCATCAGAGGGGCCCAGGGTAAAACTGTTATCCCCAAGCGAACCATTGTCGCCGTTAGCGCCGGGCAGCCACTTGTAGTACAGGTCTGTACCATAATTACCATCACTGCCAAAGCTGCTGGTTATCGCTTTAATTGTTATTTCAAGATGTGGATTGTCGCCAGCAGGCGTTCCTTCAGATGTGGTGTACTCAACAGTCATGCCATCATAATCGTTGATACTGAATTGGGTGTCCGTAACAGGGAACAGATACTTAACGCCGCCGCCAGTAAACGAGATTACATTCGCCGCAACTGATGCGCTATACCAACTTTCAAATTTGCAAGGATCCAATTTGTAAGTTCCATCCGGCTGCTTGCCAAAAGTATCTTGAACAGGCGGAATGTAGGTAAACGTTATCTTGGTTACTTTTACTGTAAACGAGCTGATACCATTTTCTCCATACTGGAACGTAAAGCCAGGGACTATGTTGTCCTCGCCTGCTATGGATTTGGCGAAAGTTGGGACATTAAGCGTTATTTTCTTTCCTGTTCCTGCTTCCAACTGCGGATAACTCGCGGGATCGGTATCGTTGCTGGTAATACCCTTTCCATCTTTGGTGATTACTTTAGCAGTTCCTGAATTAATGGTAACGACATACTCAATGTCAATAGTAGCGCAGTCTTTCCAGTCGATGCCGATCCCTGTGGGGAAAGCATAGGTAAAACCAACATTGGCATAATTCTTTGTTCCCGTAAGAGTGACAGAGCCATCCGCTGCATTAACAGTTGCCGTTCCCTCATCACTATTGATAACGACAGCCTCTATCGCCGGATTTTCATGGACGATTTTATTCTCATCAATCACCGGATCGCCGGGTTCAAATTCCTCTTCTTCTGCAGGCTGCAACAAAAACTTGCTAAAATCAACAGTAGAAGAGGCCGTGTCGATTGTGAACTTGGGAAGTTTAGTTAAATAGTCAGCAGATGAGGAAATACCGAGTTGCTCTAAAGTCTGTCCACCGGTATAAATATAATGAATAAATGAGTTGCCTTCGGCTTGTAGGCTAAGTTGCAGATAATAGCTTCCGAAACCGGTCCAGACCGTGGCAGCCTCGTCTCCTGTCTTGAGTGCAACGGTAACCGCTTCATTTGTTATGATCCCCGTACCCTGTGCGATAATCGTACTTCCATTGGAAAAGACTACAGCAATATAACCGCTTTTACCGGTAAGGCCGGTAATGGTTATGCTTTTTGGATCGGTATTGTCATCTCCCTCCGTCGGACAGCCCATAAAGGCCAAGGCTGTAATAAACAGCATCACCATCAGCAAAAATCCAATCTGTTTTTTCATTGTTAATTCCTCCGGGAATAGTATTTTACCTCAATCAAAGAGGCA
>JAITHQ010000211.1 GCA_031279925.1 Treponema sp.
GATTATGGCGGGGCGGCGATGGTTAAAGCAGTAAAAACAGGCTGGCAGGCGGTGGCGCAGTATTACTGTTGCATTAAACAGTAATACTGTCTAAGAAGCCCCGATGTGAAAAAAGGCGGCAGATACTACAGGTATTACATGTGCGCTATAGCGCACTACATTTAAGGAAGGAAGTTATAATATATATATATAACGTGTATATGTAAAAGTTAGGCGTAAAAAATTGTTGCGCTTGTTGCGCCGAGCCCACTTTGGCCAAAACCCCTGTTTGGCCCCCTTTTTTTGGTTCACCCCCCCCCTTAGCCCAGTTGGAGCCGTTTTTACGGCACGTGTTGGACATAAAGGGGGCAATTTCTTGTTGCGGGGAGCAACATATTTTGAGGAAGGCGGCCCCCGCCCATGCCGATTTTATCGGCGTACCATTACCCATTCAGACAGTAATACTGTTATAAGACTATGCCAAAAAGGTATGCCAAAGAAATACAGTGAAAGGCCGTAAAAGGCAGTAGTAGACCTTGAATGACCCTAAAAGACTATTGACATTAAATCAAGAAACAGCATATATACCTCATGGAGCATAGTGCTAAACCTATACGGGATATGTGGCGGCGCATAGTATCACCAATAGACTTGTTCCGAAACCGGATAAATGATAGAATAAGAGAATGGGAAAGAAAAGAGAGGCACAAGAAGCCAAGGATGCGGTATTCAAACGGCTGTACGTGGTAAAACCTGAAACGTTTGAAAAGATAGAAGCCATACTGAGGAAAGCATTTGAGAAAATTCATAAATCAGGCGGGAGGCCGCCGAAAATGACAGTTGCCGGGAAACTGACAGCGGCATTGAAATATCTGCGGGAATACCGGACGATGGAAAGCATTGCGGCGGATTATGGAGCAGCAAAAAGCAGGATCAGTGAAACGGTACGATGGGTTGAAGACAACTTGGCGAAAGGCAAAACATTCAAGCTTCCCGGGAAAAGAGTTCTCAAAAATGAAGGGGCTCCCATAAAATACATCGCAGCAGATGTAGCCGAAAGCCCGGTAAACCGTCCTAAAAAAGGACAAAAAGAGGCCGGATTCAACCGGCGAGTGCAACACCTATGTGGCGGCTCAAAACCTCGTATGGCGCGCGAAAGTACAAACACTTCACCGGCATCGCGTTAATCTTACGCAGCACCTTATCAAGCTCCGTTTTTTTGGTCAATTCCCAATCATGCTTTTTAGGAAAAAATCTTCTCAAGATTCCATTCCGGTTCTCTATGCTCCCCGCGGATGCTTCGTATCCGGCTCCCAGCTGTGATACGGTTTGCAGAAATATGAAACCGTTCCAAGCGCCGCGTCTATCCTCCCGTGCAGCGCGTTCTCAAGCCCGCTGTCAAACGTAATGGTTTTTAACAGCGTCCGGGGAAACGCCCCCAAGGCAGGAACCGCCGCCCGGAGCATCTCCCCGGCCGATTTATCCCTGCGCTTTACCGCAATGTAATAACGGTATTTACGCTCCGCAAATACCGCCGCCGCCGTTTTGCTCTGCCGGGAAACCGCCGTATCCGCTTCCCAATGCCCGGCTTCCTCCCGCCCGCGTACAGCCGCGGGATGCTCCGTGATGTCCCGCCTTTCAGGTATCCTACCGATACGTGATTTACGGCTGTTTGACCTCTTCCGCCGCTCCTTATGCCCGCAAACCAGGTGTTTTATCAAATCCCGCCGTTCCGCGTAAATCCGCTGGTATATGGTTTCATGGCTCACCGGCAGCCCCGGCAGGTCAAGCGCCGACCGTCCGGCTATGCGCTCCGGAGTCCACGCCTCCTTAGTAATGAACTCGTTGAAGACTTTAGTGAACGATTTACCAGCAAAACAGCCTAACATGGCACGGCATTTGACACACACACGTCACCGTCATTTTTAGGGGATAACTCTGCCCGCAGGGTAACGCAGTTCCGGCTGTCCGCCGCCCGCCTGCCTCAGAATAGACCATTCCTATTCAGAAATGTCCTGTTTCTCGTCAAGAACGTTCCATTTTTAGTCAAGAATGATCCATATTCTGATCCGAAATGCCCTGTTTCCAGTCAAGAACGGGACATTTTTAGTCAAGAATGATCCGTTTCTGTTCAGAAATAACCTCAAACAGTATGCGGATAAGGCCGCGTAAAGGAGACTCAGTATGTCCTATGACAATTGGCTTCCCGGCAAACAGGACGATCAGCTTCACATGGCAAAGACCTGGAGCCCGGTGCTCGTCCAGAAGGGGCCGGGATGGAACATCCCCCTGGCGGAGATAACGGAACTGGACGCGCTCATAGCGGCTGCGGACGCCGTGCTCCAGACCGCCAAGTCCAGCGAACGCACCCAGATAATCACCGCCCAATGCCGGGAGGCATTCGGCGCGCTGATCTTCAAGATGCGGTACATCAAAAGGCGCTATTTCCTCCAGCCGCCCTTGACCGACGCCGATTTTATTTCGCTGCTCCTGTCATTGTACGATGATACCAGAAGTCCGGTGCCGGTTCCCCGCCTGGAAGCGGAGGGGGATGTGCGCTTCCCGGACTACGGAATTATCGAAGTGGTGAATATCCGGGCGCGGGGGGACATGAGCAGGGAAGACAAGCGGGCGTATCAGCGGGTGCGTGTCTGTTATGGTCTGACCGGGACGCCCACATCGCTGTATCCGTTCCGTCTGAGCGAAGCGCCCGCTGCGGGGTATCAACTGCCGAACTCGATCTGGACGCAGCGGAAGAGCCGCCGCTTTGAGTTTCACGGGGAGAGCGGGAACCGCATCTACCTGTGCCTGTGTTTCGAGAACGGCAAGGGCGGAGCAGGGCCGTGCGGGCCGGTGCTTACCGCCATCATTCCGTAAGGGCATCCTGGCGCGGGGCATAGCGCCCTGCGCATTGAAGGCATTGGAGAGCGTTGAAAAAGTGTAGAAGACGGCGGCTGATACAGATTTTTTTTGTGTTTCATATTTTTTTCTCAGGACGGTATAGTATTTCTATTATGACAGAAATAATGTTTGATGAGGAGTATTTATGTGCGCGGTATTAGTGGTACTGTTTGATTGCGTATATATGGTGTTATGTGCCATTTTTTGAATATTTTTGAAAGTAAGTATTGACAAAAATAAAAAATACGGCATATATTAAAAGAATAGACATATAGTGTCTAAAATTTACTGAAAGGAAGGTCCATTATGGCGGCACTGGGAAATGTTATTTGGTTTGTGTTTGGCGGGGAAATTCTTGCCTTGCTTTGGCTCGTTGTTGCGGGGATTTTTGCAATAACAATTGTTGGTTTACCCATTGCGCGGGCTTGCTTGGAATTTGCTAAGTTATCTGCATTTCCATTTGGGAAAGAAATTATTCGTGATACCGAATTGAAGGGTAGGGATAATATTACTGGATTTAGCAAAACTGTATCAATAATATTAAACATTTTATGGTTCCCTATAGGTTTAATATTAACAATATGCTATTTGGCTGCTGGAATTGTATCATTTATTTCAATAATAGGCATTCCTGTAGGAATAGTTTATGTAAAGATGGGACAGTTTTTACTATTCCCGATAGGATGTCGTGTTGTAAGCAAAAAGCAAGCATATGCGTCTGCGGCGGAAAATGAAATTGAAAAGCGAATGAAGGGGTAAGGTATAGTAAGTCTACTTGCAATTAGTTAAAACAAAAGGTATAATAAAGAATGGCATACGATAAGAAATTTAGGCTGCGTGTAATAAAGTATAAAGACTCGGGGCACACTTTTAAAGAAGTGTATGAG
>JAITHQ010000216.1 GCA_031279925.1 Treponema sp.
CCCTGGTCTTTTTCGGTTGCTTTGTATGGCATCATGATGGGGTATTAAAGCATGAGTTAGGCGCTATTGTATAGTTTTTTTGCAACCTCAACAGGACTGTTTACGCTGCGCCCCTTGTAAAGCTTTTTGTAGATAATCCTGCGCCTCATTGCGGAACCGCCTTGAAAACAAAACGCCTCAATGGTAATATGCTTTATGGCTATTCTTATGCTTGTATTACGGATAACTGGCGGATTGTGCCTGTTCCTTTTTGGCATGAAGATAATGAGCGATGGGATTCAGCAGGGGGCGGGCGAGCGCCTTAAGCGGGTGCTGAATTTTATGACGGGCAACCGTTTTATTGCGGTTCTTACCGGTTTTGTGGTAACAGCCATTATCCAGTCGTCTTCGGCAACTACCGTTATGGTGGTTTCTTTTGTGAACGCCAGCCTTCTTACCCTTACCCAGTCAATCGGGGTAATTATGGGGGCAAACATCGGCACAACAGTAACCGCCTGGATTGTGTCGCTGGTGGGCTTTTCTCTTAAACTTTCAGAACTGGCGCTGCCCGCAGTGGGCATTGGTTTTATTCTTTACGTTATTAAATGGAAACACAAAAATATTGGCGCTGTAGTACTGGGTTTTGGCATCCTGTTCATGGGGCTTGATTTCCTTACCAAGTCCATGCCCCAGCTCGGCGACAGTGTGAACATTGTTGCCGCTGCGTCGAACCTTGGGTTTGTCTCGGTACTGATTGGGGCGGCGGCGGGAATGATAATAACCCTTATCATGCATTCGTCCAGCGCTAGCACTGCCATTATATTGACTATGGCATTTAACGGCGTGGCAGGCTATGAAATGGCGGCGGCCATGATCATTGGCGCAAACATCGGTACTACCATAGACGCGGCGCTTGCATCCATTGGAACCAAAACCGCAGCAAAACAGGCCGCCATGGTTCACGTACTGTTCAATGTAATCGGAACCTGCTGGGCGCTGCCCCTGCTTAAGCCGCTGCTGGCGGTGGTAGATTTGGTAACGCCCGGAACAATCGTCCCCGGTATGGTCCAGGACCCCATGATCCCTACCCACCTGGCCATGCTTCACACGGTTTTTAATATTATTAACACTATTTTATTTTTGCCCTTTGTAAAACCGTTTGCCGCGCTGGTTTCGCTTATTATCCGCGAAGATACATCGAAAGAGGAAAGCGGGCATTACCGGCTGGTGTATTATTCAAGCGCTATTCAGGACACGCCGGAACTTAATATTCTGCGGGCCGAAAAAGAAATCCGCGACCTGGCGGCCCTGGCTTCTTCTATGTACGCCCGTTTTAGCGGCGTATTGCGGGATTTGCAGGCCGAAGGTGCCCACGATCTTACCGGCTTAACCGAAGAACTGAAACAGAAAGAAGAATACGCTGATGAAATGCGGGAGGCCCTTTCGTCCTTTTTAATCGAGTGTACCAGGGAACAGCTTAATCCCCGTTCCGAGCGCCGCATTTCGTACCTGCTGCGGATTATTGCCGATCTTGAAGACATGACCGATGAATGTTACGGTGTCAGCCTGCTCTTGGAACGCAGTGTGCGTAAAGATCATATCTTTAAACAGAAAGAAATGGGCCAGCTTATTCCATACGTCAGCCAGGTTGAAGATTTTCTTGCCCTTTTGCAGGAGCAGCTTGGCCGCAGCCCCACAGAAGATAACATAGCCCGCGCACGGGAGCTGGAAAAAAACATCGATAAATCCCGCAAGAAGCTGCGCAAACTTGGCAGAAAGCGCATTGAGGCGGGCGAGGATGTAAAGACCGAATTGCTTTTTATCGATCTGGTGCGCCGAATAGAAAAACTTGGCGACTACTGTTACGACATTACCGAGACAGTAGCAAAGTGATCCCGCTTGCCCGGAAGCCGGTTGGTTTCCGGGCAAGTCTATTAAGCCGATGGAGGTTTACGCCTGCCGCCAAAAATCGGATCAAAATATTTTTCAATTTCGACTTTTTTCATAAGCAGCTTAAGGGTAAACCGGTAGGCCAAAAACGAAAACGCAATTGCGGCGATAAAAATCAGGGGAAAAGCCCACGCCTGGCCTGCTTCCGGCAGAATGGGCAGCAGCAGTTTGGCATACAGTAGCAGCAGCGCCATAAAACACAGCACTGTAACAACGATATTAAACACAGTAGCGCCCAGAATAAACAGCATTGTATTGGCTTTTTTGTTCATTGGGCAGCCTCGGCTTTGATTTTTTTGGGGCTGAACAGTATCGAAAAAAACAGCAGCAGGCAGCAAACCACCACGCTCGAATCGGCAATGTTAAACGTGGGCCAACGCTCAAATCCAAAAAGGCCGTAAAATTTTACGCTGATAAAATCCACTACCCCTTCGGGGCGGAACAGCCGGTCGATGATATTGCCAATGCCGCCGCCAACGATTCCCGCTGTGGCCCAGCGCTGCAAGCGGGTAAATTCGTCCGAGCGGAAATAATACCATAACAGCAGGCCCAGCACGAGTATGGGCAACACAACAAACAGCGCCGGTTTTAATGGCTCTGGAATGTTGCTGCCCAGGCTAAAGGCAATGGCCTTATTCCGTACATGGTATATCTGCAAAAAATCGTTGTCAAAAACATCGGCGATCATAAAGTTAACCGGCCAGTTTTTTGCGATAAAGGTTTTTATGCTCTGATCCACAATTACTATAAGGCCCGTTAAAACCAACGGCAGTGTTCTTGGTTTATCCAGTTTTATCTCCATCTTTTGCTCCGTTTCGTTTTATAGTCCGGTAGGAACATCAATAAATTCCGTATCGGCATGCAGTTCTTCCGCGCAATGACGCATAACAGCACGGACCCCCCAGACTTCTGTTGAATAATGACCACCGGCAATCATATTGAGTTTCCCCTCGATGCACTCA
Source organism: Treponema sp. (assembly GCA_031279925.1). Next base: position 2,892 of record JAITHQ010000216.1, read on the forward strand.
TGGTAAACCTGATGCGAAGCCTCTCCTGTAACATACAGATCGATGCCCGCTTCAATTGCCTGCAATGCCTCGCCGGCAGCGCCGCCCGAAATTACCGCGCAGGCAGTATTTTCCGTTTTCCCAAAAGGGTAAAGGCCCAAAGGCGGCCTTCCCAGAAAACCGATTTTTTCCGCCGCCTGGTCAATGGTAAGCGGCTGGGCAAGGGTTCCCCGAAAGCCGATTTTTTTGCCGTGGTAAAGGCCAAAGGGCTCCAGGCTTTCCAGGCCCAAAAGTCCCGCAAGGGCCGCATTGTTCCCAAGCCTTGGGTGCTGGTCCAGGGGCAGATGCACCGCATACAGGCAGATGTTGTGATCCAGCAGGAACTGTACCCGCCGCCGCAGGTTTCCGGCAATCCGCAGCGGCGTACCCCAAAACAGCCCGTGGTGTACAAAAAGCATCCCTGCCTTTGCAACGGCGGCACGCTCAAAAGTTTCCATACTTGCGTCCACCGCAAAGGCTATTTTGCAAATTGCCGAGCCGTCATTGTCAACCTGTATGCCGTTCATGGAACGGTCGGCGCCTTCAAAACCTTCGA
>JAITHQ010000003.1 GCA_031279925.1 Treponema sp.
TTCCACCTGGCCCTGGCCTGTCAGACCAGAGTACCACGTTCTCCCGATAATCTAAATCATAGTTTCTCCGTGGACATCCTTTAATTATTCTTAAGGGGAACAATTATAAAAACAATCCATAATATCTTACAGAGACGCAGAGGCACGGAGAAAACCAGGGGATTGCTAACCGTATGCCGCCGTGCCTCTCTGTGAGGGCTATTTAGGGATAATTTTTAATCAGCGCTTCCCCAAGCGGTATTACAGGCAGTCCTTTTACTCGCCGCTGTCAAACACGATTTGTCCAATCGCCGGTTTACTGCCCGCAATGGTTCCGCGGTACTGTTCCAGGGCTTCTTTTTCCCGCACAAGCTCCTTAAACGAATAAACCGTGTTTCCCTGCGCGTCCGCATCGACTTCGGGAATGGAATAGGCGGCCATTTCTTTTATCACCTGCTCTCCTGCGGCGCTTGTATTTTTGGGCCTGCATTCATCGGCTTGATTGCCAATGTTGCCGCTCTGTACAGCCATTGGCTCCGACCAGATTCTGCCGAATCCTATCCGTCTAAGGTTCATCATTTTTATGCGTTCATTTTCTTTTTTCATGCTGAAAAAACGCAGGCCGGGGATAAGCCAAAAAAGCACAGAAAAAACCAGGGGCACAAGGCCCAGGCCAATGGCAATGGGAACCAGGGGGGCGGCGGCAAAATGGGAAAAAAGCGCATAGGTAAACCCATACAGAAAAGAAACGGTCTGTAGCTGTTCCGTACTGTGAATTGCCCCGGCGTTAAAGGCGTTATAGAGGAAATATGACCCAAACAGAATATTCACCGTGTTGATAAGGCCGAACCAGATATTCATCGTTTTTGGATTTTCCGAAAAACGCCCAAGCCGCTGTAAGGGGGCGGAAAAGCTGCCGAAGGACCGGTCTTCGTGGTCTGTCCGCAGTAGCAATGCGTCAAAACGGTAGACGATAGTCCCCTCTTCGGTTGCTTCCGGGCTGCCGCCGAATTTGGCGCAAAAAGAAAGGATCGCCTCTTCCGCTTCGGCGCTGGTTTTACCGGTGACTGCCATAAATTCCGGCAGCGAGATGACACCCTGCCGGGCCTGAATGCAGGCAATGACCGCTTTCTTTTCCGTTGCCGGCCATTCCCGGTTGGGGTCTGCATCGCCAAAGACAAAAGAAAAAATTGCCCGGTGCAGAGGACGGGAGGGGCGCGTTTCTTTACCGCTCCTGTGGTCCCGGTTTATGGGACGAGTCAATTCGGAATAGAACCAGAGGCGTATAAAGAGATCAAAAAGGTTAATCCCGGCGTGTACGCTGCCGCCCCGGCGTTTGCCGGAACTGCCGGACTGCGCCGCCACAGAAATAAAAAGGCTTGCCAGGGCCAGTGCCACGAATAGGGCAAAGTAGCCGATCAGCATTACCATGATCCAGACCTTGAAAAGGAGCGAGCCAAGCCATATAAGGCATGATGCGAGCTTTTCGCCAAGCCGTTTAAGGGCCGGCCCGAAACCCCGGTAACGGCTGACAAAGCCGTGGGGAAAGGAGTACAGTATCTCGCCGGATTCGGTTACTTGCAGCCGCCCTGAAAATTCATCCGCAGCGCGGGGCAGCATTTCCCGCACCCGTTCAAGGGGCAGGGCAGTGGCGGCGGTAATATCCGCAACACTTGCGCCTTTTCTCCGCCGGGACAGGGATCGCACTACCATACGGTAGGCGGCGCCGTCTGCCGGAGCGTTTTCTGTATACATGGTTCATTGCCCTCCAAGGCTGTCGACGGAAACATCACTTTCAAGCAGCGAGGCCAGGGTCAGGCTGTTCAGGTACTCGTTGAGCAGAGCGGTAAGCTGCACCCACACCTTATGGCTGACACAGATCGATAAACGGTTGCATGTCTCTGTGTGTTTGTCGCAGGGGCTTACCAAAAGGTCCTCCCCGGCTGCTTCAAGTATTTCCTTAACGGTAAGAGTATCCAAAGGGCGGGCAAAGGTAAAGCCGCCGCCTGGTCCCCGGGCCGATTTCACTATGCCTGCTTTCTTCAACTTAAAAAAAATTTGCTCCAAAAACACCGAAGAAATTTCTTCCGCTTCCGAGAGGCTATTAATGGAAACAAGATACCCGTCTTTTCCCATCTTTGCCAAAGCCAGCATAGCCCGCAACGCGTAACGTCCTCGTGTGGTAATCCTCATGGGGAAACCTCCTTTCTCCCAGAGCCGATAAGCCTCAACTATCAGCAGTATCGGTCCACTTTTTTGACTAAAATCATAATAAATTATTCGAAAAAAGAAAAGCCGTCTATTCCCCTCCTATAACACCTGCGGGCATATCGGATGAACCTCCGGCGACTACACCCACCCATGATCGCGCTGGAGAGCAGAATCCAAACACCAGAGAATACAGGCCGCCCAGACATTACTAATAGTGAAACGGCCTTACAATCGTATAGCCTGAAAAGCCCTCCAGAAACGCAGCCGGTTGCGTATTTGGAGGCTTTCCTATGCCTTTCGGCCTTTTTCCAGGGCTTTGATAGGATAGCTGGCTGTCAAGACCTCGACCTTGTCCCGGACAGTCCGGCCTTGGCCATGGGTCATGGCCGAGGGCAGGCGCAGTTCCACGGTATGCAGCCGTTTCGCCGGGTAAACTCTTTCAGGCTCGCCGTTGTGGAAGGATCTCAGCAGGAACTTCCCCTTTATAGCCTCCAGCGGCTCCAGAAGGGCATCAAAGTCCATCTGGGTGTAGCCGTCATAATGGTCCTGATCAGAGCCCACATACGGCGGGTCAAGGTAAAAGAAGGTCTCCGGCGTATCCCGGCTCTGGATGATCCGCAGGGCATCACAGCACTCAATTTGCACCTGCTGCAATCGGATTACATAGTTGATATCGAACCCGGTCCGCTTGTTATCCAGCTTCTTGCTTGTATTGCCCGTCCGGTCATAGCCAAAACCGCCACCCAGCATACAGCCATATGAGCCATTGGCCAGCATCCACACGGTCCAGGCCCGTTTTACCCGGTCAAACATATCCGGGTTATCGTAGACCACCCTGGCCTGACGGTGCTGCTTCCGGCTGTGCAGGCTGATTTCGATTTCCCGTTCCAGGGCCGGGAAGTCCCGCTTCAGATTGCTATGATATAAATTGGAGGGAAAGATTGGTACACTGGTCTAACGGGGCCAGTGAGCCGGTGGCAGGTTGAGATGTGGCGTGAGGACGCGGGTGGAAACGCGGCATGATCATCGACTGCCAGAGTAATCTCAGCCGGCCATCGTTCAACAAAATGCGACCGCCGGCGCCACCGGTTGGCGCGGCGAGCCGCGAATAGCAGGATGGTGGTACCAATCACCCGACCATCGCTCCCGGTCTTTATTTTATAGTAAGGAGTGAACAGATGGAACAGCGGAAACGAAGGTACGTGGGGATTGACCTGGGGAAACGGGAGTACACCATGGCAATCATCGGAATGAACGGGAAGATAAGCATCCACACGGGGAAGACCAGCATCCAGGGGCGGCAAGCGCTGTATAAGCGGTTGGAAGCGGGGGACAAGGTAGCGCTTGAGGCGGGGAATGTGGCGTTCATCATAGCGTGGGAGATAGGGGAACGGGTAGGCAGTGAGATGCGGGTGCTGAACTCCGCGAAGCTGCCGTTTATTAAGGAAGACGCGATGAAGCCGGCGCATCTGATAGAAGAACGGCTGGACGAGAAGCTGCCGATAGTGCCGCTGCCTGACGAGCGGGAGATGGAGCGGCGGAAGACGCTGGCGCATTACGGACGTGAAGTGCGGAGCCGGACGCGGCTTATAAACACGCTGCACGCCCTGTTTGTCCACCGGGGGCACA
>JAITHQ010000059.1 GCA_031279925.1 Treponema sp.
CCGCGGCAACGCACAGGTCCGCGTGGGTATCGGTGGAACTGCAGATGATCACCGCGTTAATAGCCGAATCTTTCAATAAATCCTGGGGATCTTTGGAAACGATCCGCGCCCCCAGCGCCCTTGCCCAGGCCTCTTGCTCAGGGCTCAATTTAATGTCCGCGATACCCTCAAGCCGGGCCTGGGGGATAAAGCGGGCGATATTTTCCACATGAATTTTACCAATTCTGCCGGCTCCAATGACGCCGATTTTCAGTTTTTCTGCCATGGGAATACTCCTCCTTGCAAACGTTATCAAAATAATACATCAATGGGTCCGGTTTGTAAAGGACTTTTTCTTTAAGGCAAAGAAGTTTTTTGCCCAATTATGACGATTTTTTTGATAGAAATTTCCCAAAAATAAAATTTTTCAAAAAAACTTGACAGCTTGAAAAATATACCCTTATAATCATGATAACGTTTGCAATTTTGCGGTGGAAGGCGAGGAAACGGCAAGTGGATGATAATGTTTTGTTTAGCCTGAAAAACCTGACCAAGCGGTTTCCCGGCGTTTTGGCACTCGATCAGGTGAGCATAGATGTCCGCAGGGGCGAAGTGCTTGGCCTGGTGGGGGAAAATGGCGCGGGGAAATCAACGCTGATAAAGGCCGTAACCGGGGCCCATGCGCCGGATGACGGGGAAATTACCTTTGACGGCAAAAAAATGGAAAACATCACTCCCCATTATTCCATGTCTCTGGGGATCGCCTGTATCTATCAAGAGCTCAACCAGGTTCCCCAGATGACGGTGTACGAAAATATCTATCTGGGACGGGAAGAGATTTCCAACAAAACCCTGGGGATAACCAATATCGCGCTCATGCGGGAAGAATCAAAAAAGATACTTGCTACCCTGGGACTGAATATCGATCCCAATACGCCGGTAGGCTCGCTGGGCGTGGGCAAACAGCAGATGGTGGAGATCGCCCGGGCGGTACGGGCCAACTCCAAAATGATCATCATGGATGAGCCAACCGCGAGCTTGAGCGCCCATGAAACCGACGAACTCCTTTCGATTATCCGTTATCTCAAAGCCGAAGGGGTTTCGGTTATTTTTATTTCCCACCGGCTTGAGGAAGTACTGGCGATTACCGACCGGATCACCGTTATGCGGGACGGCAAGGTAGTTGATACCGTGAACACTGCGGAAGTCAATATTGACAATATAGTCAAGATGATGGTGGGGCGGGATATAACCCAGAAATATCCCAAGGTAAAGGCAAAAATCGGCACAGAAATGCTCCGCGCCGAGGGGCTTACCCGCAAAGGGGTTATGGAGAACGTTTCCTTTGTGGTCCATGCGGGAGAGGTGCTGGGTTTTGCGGGTCTGGTGGGCGCGGGACGGACCGAGACCATGCGGGCGCTTACCGGCGCGGACCTGCTCGACTCAGGCACTATCTTTGTTGAGGGCCGGAAAGTGCGCATCAAGAGTCCCCAGGATTCGATTAACGCCGGTATTGCCTTTCTTACCGAGGACCGGAAAGGGCAGGGCCTTATTCTTATTCAGGATATTGAGTTTAACTCCACGCTGGTTCACCTAAAGAATTATGTTTTCGGTTTTCTGCTCAGGCTGAAAAAATGCAGGGCCGATGCGGAGTATATGGTAAAAGAGATGCGGACCCGTACCCCCTCGGTTAACCAACTGGTAGGCAATTTAAGCGGAGGGAATCAGCAGAAAGTGGTTGTCGCCAAATGGCTGCTCACCCAGTCAAAAATATTTATTATTGATGAGCCTACCCGGGGTATTGATGTGGGAGCCAAGGTTGAAGTCTATAACCTTATCAATAAATTGACCGAGCAGGGAGCGGCGGTCATCATGATAAGTTCCGAAATGGATGAATGTATAGGAATGTCCGACCGGATCATAGTGATGTATGAAGGCAAGGTAACAGCCGAGTTATCGGGATCGGATATAAATCAGGAAAAGATAATGTACGCCGCATCGGGGCTGCCCTCAACGGAACGGGCCGCCGCCCCGCTGGTATAGCGCCAAGGAGGAAAAAGTGGCAAAAGAAAACACGGAACAGCAGATGCATACAGACGCACGAAAGGTATTTTTCGCGGATGTGAAAAAGCACATGTACAGTTTAGGCGTGTTGTTAAGCCTGATTTTGCTCTGTATAGTAATGACCATTCTCTCGCCCCGTTTTCTTTCAGTGAACAATCTGATGAATGTTGCCGGACAGGCGGCGATTAACTCCATTATTTCAATCGGTATGTTCCTGGCGATCCTCACTTCGGGCATCGATCTTTCGGTAGGATCGGTTCTTGCGCTGTCTACCATGTTTATGGGCCTGTTCGCCAAAACGTATAACTTGAATCCGTTCCTGGCCCTTTTTGGCTGCCTTGCCATCGGGACCCTGCTGGGCTTGTTCAACGGCGTTTTGCTTACCAAAATGCATCTTCCCCATCCTTTTATTTCTACTATGGGGACCAAGCAGATGGCCCGGGCGCTGTGCCTCGTAGTAACCGGAACCCAGCCGGTATATCAGTTTGAAAAGCCGATTGTGTTTCTCGGCAATGCGAATATCGGACGTATGCCGGTTTCTTTTGTGCTGGTTGCCATACTGTATGTGCTCATGTTTATTTTCCTCAACCGGACAAAGACGGGCCGCTACATTTACGCGGTAGGAGGCAACAAAGAGGCCAGCCGGCTTTCGGGCATCAGCGTTGATAATATTTTGAATCTGGTATACGCTATGAGCGGGTTTTTCGCGGCCCTGGCCGGTATAGTCCTGGTAGGCCGTGTTGATACGGCGTTTCCCCTGGCCGGAGTGGATTATGAAACCGACGCCATTGCCGCGGTTATCATCGGCGGCGCGAGTTTCTTTGGCGGCGTCGGCAAGATAGGCAATACCATTGTTGGCGTACTGTTAATCGCGGTTTTGCGTAACGGCCTTAACCTGCTGGGCGTTCCTTCGGCATGGCAGACATTCTCGGTTGGCGCGGTGATCATCATAGCGGTATACGTTGACGTGCTCCGCCAGCGGGTTATGAAACAAAAATAACATGGGTAAAACGGGCGACGTCTGCCGCCCGAAAAAATTATTTTTCATACAGGAGGTATGAAGATGCAAAAGAAACTGTATATCATCGTTGCTTGTGTGCTGATGGCGCTGGTATGTGTGAACGGCCTTTTTGCCGGCGGTGGAAAAGACAAAGCGGCGGCGGGCGGCGGAAAGCCCAAAGTAGCCATCGTGCTCAAAACGCTCAGCTCGCCCTATTGGCAGACTGTATTGAAAGGCGCCAGAGAGGCGGCTGCGAAATACGGCCTTGAACTCGTCGAACTCGGCCCGCCCACCGAAGACGCGGTTACCGAACAAGTCAACATGATGGAAGACGTGGTGTCCAAAGGCGAGGTTGTAGGCATTGTTTTTTCTCCTTCCCAGCCGCCCACCGCGGTCAATGTTATGAACAAGGCGAAAGCGGCCAAAATTCCGGTAGCGGTAATTGATACCCCCATGCCCGAAACCTACAGCGATTATCTGACCTACATCGGCAGTAACAACTACCAGATCGGCGTATATGGAGCCCAGGAAATGATAAAAGTCCTTCCCAAAGGGGCCAAAGTTACGATCCTTGAAGGCGCTCCGGGAAATGTCGCCATGACCGACCGGGCCAACGGGGCCGAAAAGATATTCAAGGATAACGGGTTTGTTATCGAGAGCCGCCAGCCGGCCAACTCCGACCGGGAACGCGCCTTTAGTATCATCCAGAACGTGCTTCAGAAGGGAGACATTCAGGGAGTGTTTTCCGCCAATGACGATCAGGCCGAAGGCGCGTATCGCGCACTGACCCAGAGCGGCAAAAAAGCGGTAGTCATGGGAGTTGACGGCAACCAGTCCGCCAAGGAATCTGTCCGTGACGGCGGCCTCTTCGGGACTGTCGCGCAGGATGCGGCTGGCATGGGCTTCCTGGGCGTTGAAAGCATTTATAAAACAATACAGGGACAGCCGGTAGACAAGAAAATCGACGCTCCCACGCCGGTTATTACCAAGGACAACGTTGCCCTGTATCTATAGGGCAGCAGGCATCCCCGGAGACAGGGTTTTCGGGGATGCCGCTTAAAATGAATTTTCCGGAACCCGCGCCGTGTGAAGAACCGGGCGGGTGAAGGTTCTACCCGGAGGACCTGAAAAATGAACAAGGTGCGTATTGGCTCAGCCGGACTTGGCCGCCTGGGGCTTGCCCATGCCGAAAATATCGCAAGCAGGATACAAAACGCGGAACTTATCGCGTTATGCGACGTAGATCAGAAAAAACTTTCCGAAACCGCGGACAGGCTTGGCGTTGCAATGCGTTACACGTCATTCGAAGAAATGATCGCCTGCAGGGATATAGACGCGGTTGTGCTGGTTTCACCTTCGGGGCTTCATACCAAACAGATATGCGCTGCCCTTGCCGCGGGCAAGCACGTTTTTTCCGAAAAGCCCCTGGGGGTAACAGTGGCGGAGTGCAAAGAGGCGGAAAAAGCCGTGGAAACGCACCCTGACAAGGTTTTTATGCTGGGTTTTATGCGGCGTTTTGACGAATCGTACCGGTACGCCCATGCAAAAGCCGCCGCCGGTGAAATCGGAAAGGTAATACTTTTCAGGGCCTGCAGCCAGGACCCGGAAAGATTTATTGAAGGCAGCATCGCCTTTGCCGCCCATTCAGGAGGGGCCTTCCTTGATATGGCCGTTCACGACATAGATCTTGCCCGCTGGTTTACCGGTTCCGAGCCGGAAACGGTATACGCCGCCGGCGGCTGTTACGCGCATCCCGAGTTCGGCAAATACAACGACGGTGACAATGTTTCCTGCCTGATGAAATTCAAAAACGGCGCGATGGCCTATTTGTTCGCTGGCCGTACCGCTCCCCACGGTTACAATGTGGAGACGGAAATTATTGGTACAAAAGGAATACTCCGCATCGCCAATGTCCCCCAGAAAAACCTGGTGGAAATTCTGGACAGCCACGGAGTGAGAAAAGAATGCAGCCAGAATTTCCTGGAACGTTTTGACGCCGCTTATGTCAACGAAGTACAGGAATTTGTAAACTGCGTTATACAGGGCCGCAAACCCGACGTAACCGTGTACGATGGAACGCGGGTTTCGGAGATTGCGTACACCTGTAAGGAAGCATTTGAAAAGGGAACGCTCATAACCTTTTAGAGCCTGTTCAAATTGTGGATTTTTGCGGTCTGTTGACCACAAAAATCCCGGTTTTCGGGCTCTTTTGGAGCCTGCAAGGTAGAATTTTGGCGTTTGCAACGCCAAAATTCCAGATTTTGAACAGGCCCTTACGGGCTGCCGTTATTGATTGGTATGCTCCGGCGGAGAATTCCAGATGTTTTTAGCCTGCCGCCGCCCCCCACTCTGTAGAAACTTTATGCAGTGTTGAGCGGATTCTTGCGTCAACATATTCTGTGGGTCAAGTTTAGCCCTTTAGGGCGGGATTGTTGATTGCCAAGGGAACGCATTAGGCGAGCTTCACCTTACCTTCACCCCACAAACCGGCCCGCTTGCGCTCCTGTCAGTTTGCCTTCAGCGAGAACCGGCATTCCGGCAATCAGCACATAGTCAAAGCCGTCTGTCAGTTTTTCGGGATTACCATAATCCGCCGGCGGGGAAATATTTTCCGGTTTAAAAATTGCGATGTCGGCGTCGTAACCGGGGCGGATAAAGCCTTTGCCGGAAAGAGCCATTGTCGTGGCAGGCAGGCCGCTGAGTTTATGTACCGCCTGTTCAAGGGTAAGGACGCGGCGGCCCGCTACCAATGTGTGAAACACTTGCGGGATATTGGCGTTACGGCGGGGGTGGGGCAGCCCCACCTCTGAATAAAGTGAATCTGAAATGATACTGGTATAGGGAAGGCGCATTATCGTGTCGATGTCATCCTCGCAGGTGATGTAATCGATCATCGTAACTTCTCCGTCCTCTTCGACTAACAGATCAAAGGCCGCGTCAAACGGATCGCATTGGCGGATGGCGGCGATTTCCGCTACATTTTTGCCGATGAGGGGGCGGTTCGCTTCGGTTTTAAGGCCGGAGATATAAATCGATTCCCAGCCTATGCCGTAAACGACGTTTTCAAAACCGGCGCCGGGGCGCAGCAACTGTTCCCTGCAAGCGGAACGGACCGCCTTGTCTCGCAGCCGCCGGGCGGCAACCGCCAACCCGCCTTCGCAAAAGGCGGGCGGCAGCAGGCTGAGCATTTGGGTGCTGCCGGCAGTCCAGGGGTATGCGTCGCAGGTGACGGTCATTCCCTCTTCGCGGGCGGTGTCGATATGGGCGATTGCCTGTTTGACCAGGCCGCCCCAATTCCGGCGGCCTATGCACTTAAAGTGGCTGATGTGCAGCGGCGCGCCAATGTGCCGGGCAAGGGTAATTACCTCGGCAATGGAGTCGCACAAGAGATCGCCTTCCCCCCGCACGTGGCAGACCAGGGGCTTTCCGGTTCCGCCCAGAGGGGCAAGGACCTGTGCCAGTTCCCCGGCTTTCCACGCCGCATCGGGTAAATAGGAAAGGCCGATGGAAACACCGGCTGCGCAGGCGGCAAGGGCGGCTTCAAGTACGGCCTGCATCCGGCTGATTGCGGCGGCATCCGGCGAACCGCCGCCGTAACCCATGACCGCTGCCCGCGTGGTTCCGCTGCCAATTAAAGCGGCGGCGTTCAATGGCAGGGGGCGGCTGGACAAACAGCCGGCGTATTCGGCAAAGGTTTCAAACGGGACGCCGGGCGGCAAGCTGCCGGTTACCGGCGCAAGATACGCGAGGATAGTTTCCCGCCGCGCTGCGGGCAGGGGGGCAAGGCTCATCCCGCAGGGGCCGGTGACGAGGCTGGTAATGCCCTGCCGCAGCTCACTCTCGCCACAATCCGGGCGGAACAAGGCCGCGTCTGCGTGGCGGTGAATGTCGATAAAGCCGGGGCTGACTATCTGCCCGCCAAGTTCAATTGTCCGCGCCGCCTGGGCGTTAAGGCGCGTTTCAACCGCGGCGATTTTTCCGTCCTGAATTCCCACATCGGCCTCTCGTGCCGGGTCTCCTGAACCGTCTATCACCAGTCCGCCGGTAATTAATAAATCGAACATATTGCCCTCCGACAGTTTTACCAGTTTCAAAATCCAACCGGGGATTTGGAACCGGCTTATAATTATACCGCATTATTGCCCAGGTTCAGTACTATGACACTTCGGCCATGGGAATAGATGACCTTAGCGTGGCGCAATAGTCCGCCGTTGTCAATTACATTAAGCGGGAAGGAAAGGAGAATAAAAAAAAGAAGAGATAAGGAGGAGAACCGCTGTCAAAACTCTTTTACATCAATTATGGCTTTGTCTAGGCCCATCATACTTTTTGCTTCACCTCCAAAAAGATAATACTCACCCCCGCTGTTCCTTACATCCCCCGCTTTTTGGCTTTTTCGAGATTTTCTTTATACACACCGCTTAATGGATCAATCGAAATCGCCTTGGTAAAATCCGCAATAGCCCGGTCATAATCCCTTTTCGCTATATATGCTCCACCCCGGCTATTGTAAGCATCGGCAACATACGGGAAAAGCCTAATCGCCTCGGTGTAATCCGCAATAGCCCGGTCATAATCCCTTTTCGCTGAATATGCTCTACCCCGGTCGATGTACGTAACGGCATTATTCGGGTCAAACCTAATCGCCTCGGTATAATCCGCAATAGCCCGGTCATACTCCGCTTTCTCTGAATATGCTTTACCCCGGTCTATATAGGTAAAGGCACTATACGGGTCAAGCCTAATCGCCTCGGTGTAATCTGTAATAGCCCGGTCATAATCCGCTTTCTCTGAATATGCCGTACCCCGGTCTATGTACGCAGCGGCATAATTCGGGTCAAATTCAATCACCTCAGTATAATCCGCAATAGCCTGGTCATAGTCCTCTCTCGCTGAATATGCTCTACCCCGGTCTATATATGCAACGGCATAATTCGGGTCAAGTCTAATCGCTTTGGTGTAATCCACAATAGCCCGCCTATAGTCCTTTTTCTCATAGTATGCTCCACCCCGGTTGTAGTAAGCAACAGCATAATTCGGATCAAACCTAATCGCCTTGGTATAATCCACAACAGCCCGGTCATACTCCGCTTGCGCTAAATAGGCGTCACCCCGCTTGTTGTACAAGCCGGCGTTCTTCGGGTCAAGCGTAATCGCTTTGGCATAATCCTCAATAGCCCGGTCATACTTCTCTTGCGCTAAATAGGCGTCACCCCGCCATCCATACGCAACGGTGTCATTCGGGTCCAGCTTAATCATTTTGGTGAATGCCGTAATAGCTTGGTCATACTCCTTTTGCTCAAAAAATGCCTCGCCCTGTTTTTGGTACAGCGCCGAGTTGTATCCCTCCGCATTGGAATCGCCCTGGCTGCTCCCGCCCAAAGAGGCACACGAAATAATACCAGCCGCGATAAACGCCGTTGCCGCTATCACATACCATTTCATAATTTCCTCCCCCATTGGAAGCGGTTTTACTTCCCTATATAGATTGAATTCTCAAAACAATGGCAGGCGAACCCGCACTTATCCTCCGGTAAGTATTTGTTTCCGCATCCTCGCCTTTACCCAGGTAGTTAGGGTATAGTTTTACCTCAATTGTGTGACACATATCGTTAATTTCGGTAATTAATGCCATAAAACGCTCCTTTGTTGGCGCTTACTATAATATAAATCCTTTGTTGAGCAAGAACAGAATAGCCATGAAAGATGAAACTATAGCTCCCACTGGATATAGTATTATGCTCATAGTAACTACTATATCATACTGCTTGCGGAATATCTAGTAAAAAAGCGAAACTGGTACTCCGGGGGAGGGGAAGAAGGAACCCCGTCCTGTTGTACGGAGTCCTTCATTGCTTAAACACCACGCCTGGTTTTCTTACGCCTTTTCGAGCTTTGCGAACATATCGCCAAAAATCTGGTCCCGGCTTACATAATGGCAAAGCCTAACCGGATGACGCCCGTCTTCGTGTTTCCAGCTCATGTCATCACACAAAACAGGCGAAAACGTCAAAACCGAAGGACACCAGTTCGGGTTGACCAAATATCCCACAGTTGAAATATCCCAAATGATCCGCGACCAGGAAATATGCCGCACCGTAAAAGCATCGGCAATTTCACCGGGAATATCGTCCATTCCCCGCAGATACAGTTTCTTGATAAACTTGTCCGACTGCGCTATTCCTTCGTCACGAAACTGTTTGATAACATTCTCCGCCACTGCCAAACCATTCCATCGAGTAAAACCCTTCGACCGGGCAATGGCAAGACGTTCCCTGGACACAGATTTGTTAAACGGCCCAAGAATCAGTTTATCTGTGGTATTGGTAAAAAAAGCCGGAGCCAAAAGAGCAAAGGCATTGTACGGGTTTGCCTGGCCGGCCAGTATCAAAGCCTGATGGCCGCCGTTACTGTAACCCAAAATACCGGTCCGGGTTTTGTCAATATTCGCATTGGCAATAGCCCATTCACGGCAAGCCTCCGCGTCGGCGATATTCGCCGTAAAGTTGTATTCCAGGAATGGCGCCTGTGATTCACCACAGCCTTAATTCCGTCGACTGATTTGGTAACGTCTTCGGTTGTTACGATGCCCCGCATGGTGGTCAGCAGCTTGATGCCGAAATCGGCGCAGGCCTTTTCAATTCCGGCTTTGTTGGCAATTCTGCCAGGTTTAGCCGAACAGCCGGGACAGTTCAGGTGAAGATTTGCCGTTTAGCGCGTCCACCAGCATTTTCGCGTAATGTGGCGGCAGCGGCTCGGCAGAAAAACCAATAAGGGTGCGCAGGGGTATTTCCATGAGCATCGCACGCATCATGGAAGCGGCGCTCTCATCGCCCATGGCGGCAATCGTGTCCTCGTTCTGTTTCTGCGCTTTCATCAGCAGTTTTGCGCCAATCGGAGTATTTTGAATATCTTTCAATGTATCGTTGATTGTGTACGGATCACCGCTTTGACGGCTGGACGGCGGTACAGGCCGGCCATATAAGG
>JAITHQ010000238.1 GCA_031279925.1 Treponema sp.
TAAACATGTCCATAGGAAGCATTCTGGAAAACTTGACTCCCTCTGCCGGTACAGTAACCAATACCGGCATAATCAACAAGAATGGCGGTACTATCAATGGCGCTGTAGGGGGCAGCGGCGCCGTCAACCCATAATCAAAACCCATCCCAGCCGCTCTGCGGAACGGCCGGAGCCGTAACAAGCGCCCGTTTTGCCCCCTATGCAGGCAAAACGGGCTTTTTTTGCGGTAAACGCTGGTTGTCTGCCGTAGACTATGCTCAGAGGCTCCAGGTAAAAGACACAATTTTTTAATTCCTGTATTTTTATGGCGAAAATGTATCAAATAAATCGTCTAAAAACGCCTTAGATTTAAACGAATTAACACTGATTTTGGAAATTCTGACCAGCTAACCGGTGAAAATCTGTGTTAATCTGCGGACTTTTCTTGGTACTCTGAATTGCTGCCTGGGCACAGCAGCATATTTGACATCTGGAACCAATTTTGTTATAATCGGCTCTAGGAGAATAATCAAATGAAAAGAATAGGTACGCTGTTTTTAGTGCTTTTGTTGGCGCTTGTTGCCTTTATAGGAATGGCGGCTTGTAAATCACCGCCCCCGCCGCCGCCCCCGCCGGTGGAAACGCCGCCTCCACCGCCTCCTCCTCCACCCCCGCCGGAGCCGGAGCCGGAATCAGATCTGCCGCGGGATACCGACGGCCCCGAATTGTCAGTTATGTTCTCTACACGGTTTTTCAGCCCCGATGGAGACGGCATAGATGATGAGCTGCAGGTAACCATTTTTGTTACCGATGAATCCCCGATTAAGGACTGGAAGATCGAGATCCGCGAGCCACAGCCCCCATATCTGCTGTTTTCTGAATGGAGTGGAGAAGGGATGCCGCCGGAAATGATTACCTGGGGTGGCCGCAGCGCATCGGGTGAACTGGTTCAGTCCGCTTCGGAGTATCCCTTTAAACTAACCGTTAGTGATATTTTGGGGAATACTTCTGTTTACGATGGTTTAATCGAGGTTGATATTCTGGTTATTCGGGAACCTGGTGAAATTCTGCGGGTAATGGTTCCTTCTATTGTATTCGGGGCAAACGCCGGGGGCTTTGAGGGCCTGGATGGGGAAACTATGGCCGATAATGACCGTATCCTGCGGCGGATAGCCGATGTCCTTTCAAAATTCGATACCTATCAGGTAAAGGTTGAAGGCCATTCGAATCCCACTACGGCGCCGGGAACCAGGGCCAGAAGCAACGAAGAAACGGGCACTCGCCGCGAAAAGGGACTTCTACCACTCAGCGAGGAACGGGCGAAGACCGTAGTGAATTACCTGGTAAACCTTGGTGTACCACGCGAGCGTCTTACCGCTGTAGGCATGGGCAGTTCCCGGACCATTATTGATTTTGCGGACAAGGATCACTGGTGGAAAAACCGCCGGGTTGAATTTATTCTGGTAAAATAAGATGAAGCTGCAAAACCAGGGTTTTGCAGCAGATTCTAACTTGGGTCTTTAAAAAACAATGCGGCTTTTTATTGCGGTCAATTTTGACGATGAAATAAAAAGCCGCCTTTTACAAATTCAAGGCCAGATTAAGGCCCGGTCGATAAAGGGCAATTTTTCAAGGCCGGAAAATTTTCACCTAACCGTTATTTTTATTGGCAATGCCAGTGCGGAACTGGTTCCGGTAATTAAAACAATTCTTGAGCGTTCGTGCCAGTCGCCGCCCGGAGTGTTCACTGTGGAATTTACCCGTACAGGCTTTTTTAAACACAGCGGTAAAGAACTTTGGTGGATAGGCGCGGACCCCAATGCCGCCAACCTTTGTTCCCTTGTGGAACTAAAGGAGCGGATTGCCAGGGCTTTGGAAGCCGCCGGTATTCCCTTTGACAAACGTCCATTTATGGCCCACATTACCCTTGGCCGGGAAATAAAACATGTATTGTCAATTGAATTACCCGCCGAAACAATTACCGTACCGGTACGCAAAATAAGTTTAATGAAGTCTGAACATGTTCACGGCGTATTGACATATACTGAACTTGCCGCTTGTTGTCTGGTATGATATACAGCGTTAAGTTAATCAGTGTTACCCTACAATTCTGGAGAGGATAAGTTATGAAAACATGCAAGAGGTTTTGTATTTTGGGAATAGCAGCGCTTTTTTTGGCGGCAGGCTGCGGTTTAAAGCAACAGCAAAGTACCGTTTCTGTGTTTGGCGTTGGCACAGTCTTAGCACAGCCCGACATGGTACAAATGAATATTTCTTTAAGCAAAGTGGCGCAGACAACCAAAGAAGCGCAGGAGGCGGTGAGCCTTATGGTAAGGCAGTCATTGCAGATACTAAAAGATGCGGGAATAGAAGATAAAAACATAAGCACCGCGTCTTTGCGATTCAGTCCTGAATATGAATGGGGAGGGAACAGCCGGATACTGTTGGGGCAAAAAGCTGAACAAATCATAACATTTGCCGTTACCGATATAAATGCCGATACTGAAAAAGTTCCCAAAATAATTGACCGGCTTATACAAATTAACGGCATTGAACTTAACCAGATAAACTTCAGCGTTAAGGACAATACCGGATTATTTGCCCGGTCCCGCGAGCTTGCGTATCAAAAAGCCCTTGAAAAAGCGAATCAGTATGCGGAGCTTTCAGGATTAACCGTAATAAAAGCGCTGAACATTTCGGAAGAAGGCAGTTCGCCAATTTCCCCGGTAAACAACCGGCTGACCAATCAAGTACAATTAAAATACCACGGCGATATGGAAGCCGCCGCAGGCTCAATGGACTTGCCGGCAGGCGAACTGGAAATAACCAGCAAAGTTTTGGTTGAATTTCTTTTGAAATAAGACGAGCAATTTGAAAGCCCAACCGGGGTTTTGAAACTGGCTTAGGCTTCAATTTTGCGGTTTCTTTTTGTATCTCCCGCCCGCCGGGATGTTTTTCAAGATACGGCGGCACTTTGCAGACACGGTCCTTTTGCCGGTTTCGGCTTTCCCCCATTTGCTCAATGCAGGCGTACAGGGGCTTTTTAGCGCCAAGTCTGTCCTGGAGTCCCATTGGCCGGAAAACAACTGCTATTCGCGCCTGGTCCGCGCGTATTCGGCCAGGCGCGTATTCTCGCGGTTAAGAGCCGGGGCATCGAAGACCGTTAGTTGCAGGGCTTCCCAGGTCCGTTTTCCGTTTTGGTAAATATCCAGATACAGTTTCCGGCGCTTCGTTCTGATTTTTACTCCCATTTTGCCCTCAATAGGTCTACATAATTTCTACATAAAGTCTACAAAAATAGGCTAAACAAGGTGAAGAGAGGTAAAACGAAGAAAACGATAATTCATTGCAGGGTAAAGAATTAAGAAACGGAGTACAATCAGGAAAACATAAAAAAAGCCCCCAAGGGGCATGGGCGATACTGGATTTGAACCAGTGACTTCTACCGTGTGAAGGTAGCACTCTCCCGCTGAGTTAATCGCCCGTTACAAGACGGTACTATACTATCATT
>JAITHQ010000112.1 GCA_031279925.1 Treponema sp.
GCCCGCAAGCAGATTTACATGCCTCCCGACTTACTTTCTTTTAATCCCTAAAATGGTAAGATCGTCGTACTGCTCATCTTCCCTAAGATGAGTATAATACATATACGCTTCATTGCCAGGGTATTCTCTGGTGTGGGTACAATAATTCCGGTACTGAAGGAAGTGTTCCTTCAGGAAAGTATCCGCCTTTTTATCAACCAGAACATGGGCGTCCTCCCCGGCTCTGGGGTCCCGGTAACAGCGGAACATTTTTTCTACCGAGATTAACGCCATTATTACTTCTTCCACTCTGCCCTCGCAGGCGGAAAAATCGAATTGCAGGTCCTTGTTCCCTTCGGGGTTATGCCATTTGTGCAATGTGTATGTCTCCCGGTTCATTACCGCATTGATAATATCTTGAACGCGATCCGGCCCCATTTCCTCAAAGCCCTGTCCGGCCACATGGTTTTCGTGGGGCGTACCATCGGAGTTTTCGGCGCAGATTATTTCGTTGAATTCGGCGCCGCGGAATTTCCGCTGGGCCTCTTCAATGCCGTCCGTGTAGAGCAACAGCATGTCGCCGCGATCCAGGGTAAGCGCTTGTACCCGGTAGCCGCCTCTGGCCGCCACCATCGTGTTTGGCAGCACCCCGGTAGCGGGCGTTTCCGGCAGCGTTACCGTTTTTATCCTGCCTTCGGAAGCGTCAAACAGGTGAATAATATTATCCCCGGCATTGCAGAAATGCAGGCCGCCGGTTTCCGAATCAAAAAGGCAGAGGGTAAACGCGGCAAAACGTCCTTTGAACCCCAGGGTCTCGATAAAGCCGTTGATCTGGTAAACTACTTCTTCGATATGCATCTCTCGAACAGCCGGTTTCCACCGCTTAAAGTAATTGAGGAACATAGTGGCAACCTGAATCATAATCAGGGCTGCCGGAATCCCCTTTCCCGCTACATCGCATTTGATGATCGCATAGTATCTGCCGTCCAGGTCCTGATAGTCAAAGTAGTCGCCCGATATGCCTTTTGCGCCTTCGTAGTAACCAAAGAAATGGGCGTTTTTGGTATCCTTGAAACCGGAACTCAGTTTGTTTCCCATTCGGTCCAGTGCCAGCGGAAGAAACATTTTTTGAATCTCCCTGCCAATGGAAAGGTCCGAAGCCGCTGCCGCCGCCTTTACCAGCCCCTGGGTCATATCGTTGATCGTGTCGCCCAACACGGCAATTTCATCATGGCTTGCAATGTGAATATCCATACCGACCAGGCTGGCCTTGTCCTCGGTGTCGCGGATAATTTCAACATGCCGCGCCAGTTTTCGTATAGGCTGAATAATCAGCGTGGAAAGCGCCAGGGCGCCGATGGTTCCAAGAGCCAGGGCGGCAAGGGCAATAACCAGAATGGTTTTTAGCAGCAGAATTTCACCGCTTTGTATTTCAGCAATTATTGAATCAATTGAAACTTCCAGCCGGATAAGCCCCCGAAAATAGTTGTCATCCACGCCGTGGCGGTACATAACCGGCTTGAAGAAAATAAAACAGTGATTCTCTGAAATATAATCGGTGGTAAAGGCCGGCTCCGATCCCGGATGCCGGGCAATTTCCGCAAGCGATTGGGTAACACCCGATTCCAGCGTTCTGATAGTAAGTTCAATATCGTTAAGCCGCCTGATCTTTGTCTGATCCGGGCGCCGGGCAAGCAAAACCGCTTCCTGGGTAAGGGCCGCAATATTCACCGAAAGCGGCCATACATCGGCGCGGGAACGTTCATTCAGTTCATTGCGTATCGCGTCCAGGCGGGGAGAAAGCACATCGGTAAGCTCTGAAATACCCGGCTCAAGTTCGGAAGTATTGATTTTTGAAAGGATATCCGGATCGTTGGTTGCCCACACACAGTCATTGTAAACCGCGGAACCTGTTGCAAAACCGGTAATGGTAACATAATGCGCTTCGGGAATGGCGACAATCTGGGCGGGAAGCAGGCTTAATTCCAGCACGTTTCCAGAAGGAAGATAGGCGCGGGCGCTGGAAGCAAGACCTTCAAGCAGCACGGTGGAACGATTCCACAAGCCCCGCAGCAAAGTTTCCCGCTGGGTCCCGGTCATCATATAGTACAAGGGAGCGGAAACCATAAAAATTACCAAAAGCGCCAACACTATCGTAAACGAGGCAAGTTTAAAACGCAGGCCAATCCCCCGTTTATGTACCCCGGCAATACGTTTCTTCCTTTCCGCCGGCATAAAATCCCCGGTAACCAGGGCGGCGGCCTCCGCCCTTACCGTCCTGCTTTCCATAAGCGCCGAACCAATGCCCTGGACTGCGGCAAGCAGTCCAACAGCGGAAAAGGCAATCAGTCCTGCGGCAAGGGTAAAATTTGAATCGAAGACCGCCCTCTGTCCCGTCCTTATGGTCCATGAAGGCTGCCAGACTTTTGAATAGTCCCCCTGTTTAACCACAATAGGGCTTTCCGCCGCCGTAAACTCCGGTGGATCATCCGCATACAGGGGAACCGCTGCAAACAGCCAGCACAGCGCCCAAAAACCAATAAAACGCATCTTGAAATAAATATTCACCGGGGTCTCCAGGTTTATGTACCTTTATCCTGAGCCTGTTGCAAAACCCGGTTAGTTTTGCAACAGGCTCTTGCAGTTTTTTGGCCTACGGCCTACAAAACTGCATTTTTTAGCGGTTGTTGTTGCAAAACTGAAGTTTTGCAACAACCTCTCCTTACAATATCTTAGAGCCTGTTCAAATTGCGGATTTTTACGGTCAATAGACCGCAAAAATCCCGATTTTCGGGCTCTTACGGAAACCGCAAAACTCAGGTTTTCAGATTCCTCTAAATATCATCATAATATCATATCCCTGCCGGAAAATCATGCAAAGGATTCTGTGCCCTTGGTCCGCCGGGATTTTAGT
>JAITHQ010000153.1 GCA_031279925.1 Treponema sp.
CATCCTTCATCCAACAGCCAATTTCATTATTTTTTATCATACTAATCCCTTCTCAGTTTTAAACAAATATCTGTTTATCTGCAAAAGCGCCAATTTTATTTCTAAAAAAGCTGATAAACGGTCCCGTGCAAAATACTGTCATGGCAGCAGCTATACCTATTGTACTCCCAAGTAATCAAATACCTGCCCTAAAGGGGTATTAAACCCCTTCGCACGAATAAAGCCGTTACAACACATATTCCATCCGTGGCTGCCTGTCTACGCATACTTTATATTCCGCAGCTCGTCTATATATTCCGCTGCGCTGTGGGCCGCTACCGCACCTTCTCCTGCGGCAACTACAACCTGGCGGAAAGAGCCGGAACGAACATCGCCTGCGGCAAAAAGCCCCGGCACGGAACTTGCCATTTTCTGATCGGTAATAATGTAGCCGTTTTCATCAAGTTCCGCCTTTACAGTATCCGCTGGGGTTTCGCTGTTATGGGGCGGTTCCGCAACCAGCGACGATTGCGGCGTGGTTCCGGCAAAAATAAACACTGCATCGGCTGATTCCTGATACGCTTCGCCTGTTCCCCTGCCGTCATCGCCGGTCTGTTCAAGCGCCACCGCGCTTACTTTTTGCTCGCCTTTAATTTCCCGAATCGCTGTGTTAAAGCGGACCTCGATATTGGGATTATGCAGCGCCCGTTCCGCAAGGGCCTTCTGTGCGCGGAAGCGATTCCGGCGGTGAACCAGTATCAGCTGGGAACTAAGCCGGGAAAGATACTGGGCCTCGTCACAAGCGGCGTCCCCGCCGCCTGCCACAAATATTTTTTTGTTCTTAAAGAACGGACCGTCGCAGGTGGCGCAGTACGAAACCCCGCGCCCAAAAAATTCCCGCTCGCCGGGAATATCCAGATAACGGTGGGCCGCGCCGGTGGCAATAATGATGGCGGGGGCCTTTCGCGTCTCTCCATCTGCCAGGGACGCACTAAAAAGATCGCCTTTCTTTGTAAGACCGGTAACATGGGCGGAAAGAAAGGCCGCGCCAAATGCTTCCGCCTGGCGGTGCATATCCTGAGAAAAATCAACGCCTGTTTTGGGCCCGGCAATAACGCCGCCTTTGGCATCCCGCTGCTCCACATTGCCGGGATAATTTTCAAGCGTATCGATTAACAGAGCCTGGCCGCCGGGGGCAAACTGTTCAATTACAAGGACTTTAAGGTTTGCCCTGGCCCCATATTGCGCGGCAGTAAGGCCCGCAGGCCCTGCCCCAATGATAATTAAGTCTGCGTCAACTTTAGGCATGTTCACTCCTTATTCATGCGCGTGAGCGCATACGTTAATCGAACATGAACGCATACACGTTCATGCTAACTCCTTATCCATTCCTTATCCATGCGCGTAAGCGCATACGTTAATCAATCAGCGTTGGCATGGTTCCTTTGTTTGCGCCATTCTGATATAATAATTTGTGCGTTTGAAATCGTCAATAAAGCTGGTCTGCGTTTTTACTGTTTTGTCTCTTTTGGGAATGGGAATATCCGCCCAAACAAAAGGGGCCAGGTTCGGTGAAGTTTTTCCCCGCATCGAACCAGAGCCCCAGGCGGTAGAATATGCCCAAAAAGCGATAAACGGCGGCTATTCATGGATCAACCTTGCCGAAATAAGCCTTTGGGCATCGGATGCCGCCTTGGCCATGAATGTCGCAGCAAGGGGAGGCAGACCGGCTTATATGGAACAAATTGTTGCCGCTGTCAAAGAACTACGCTCAATGCCGGAACTTCCCCTGGCGGAGCGGGAGCGGGCGGACTTTATTCTGTCTTTTTTGCATCAAAATTTCCTAAAAACATATTCCCGTAATCAAACCAGAATCGACACTCTGCTTAATACCGGCAGGTACAACTGCGTTTCATCGGCGGTTTTGTACATGATATTTGCCATGTCTGTTGACCTGGATGTTTCCGGGGTAATGACCAAAGATCACGCATTTGCCCTGGTTCACAGCGGCGGCGAATCAATTGATGTGGAAACCACCAATCCCTGGGGGTTTGATCCGGGCAACCGGCGGGAATTTCACGATCAATTTGGCAAACTGACCGGTTTTGCCTATGTTCCCGCCCGGAATTACCGCGACCGTGCGTTTATCAGCCCTATAGAGCTGGTGTCGCTGATCCTTTCAAACCGTATTTCCGAACTTGAATCCGGGAGCCGCTTTGCCGAAGCCGTACCGCTGGCTGTGGATCGCGCGGCCCTGCTTGCGTATTCGCCCAAAACCAACGGTATTCGCGGCGTGGATTCCCCGGCTCCCTTTTTTGAAGACCCCCGGCGGGATATGATGAACCGGATATTCAACTATGGCGCTTTTCTGCTGAATACAGGCAAAGAAGAAGACTGCCTTCGGTGGGCTGCGTTTGCCGCGCCAAGATACCCCGAAGATGCCCGCTGGCAGGAATTTACTATGGCAGCGGCAAACAACCGAATCCAAAAACTGGTAGAATCCGGGCAACTCAGCGTGGCGAGGGAATTTCTTGTCTGGCAAAAGGCAAGTATCAGCCCGGCAAATTATACCCTGCTGGATTCCCTGCTGACCGATGCGGAGCTGGTGAACAGCGCCTTAAAAATTCTTGATGTCTATGAAGGCGACCGAATTCTTGCCGCCATTGAGCAGGCAAAACACAGCAAACTGATAAACGATAAGCGCGCTGCGGAACTGATAACATTTACCGTTCAAAAAACCGCCGCAGCCCTTTCAGCCGTCCCGCGCAGGGATTGGCTTGCCTCGATAGATTATATCGAAAAAGCCATTACCCGCTTTGGCCCCAACCAGGACCTGGAGTATTCCCTGCGCACTTACCAAACAAACCGTGCAAAAGATTTTCACAATCGTTTTGCCGCCGCATGGAACACAAAAAACTATGAGGAAGCGGAACGTATTATAATCGAGGGGCTTTCGGAATTTCCCAACAACAAACTGTTACTGGCAGATAAAAAATTTCTGGAATGAGCCCCTGCGGACACTTTGACTGATAACAGCCGGAGCGGACCGTAGGTCCGGCGGGGTATTAAACCAGACTTTCGAATAAAAAGTTATGCGAAATACCCACCTAAAATAATTGATGGGGAAATCAACCAACCCCGCCGCAAGCACTAAACTTGACCCACAAATTTTTTGATGCAAGAATACATCTCAA
>JAITHQ010000217.1 GCA_031279925.1 Treponema sp.
CCTTCGGGAAGCTGATGCTGGTCAGGGCGGTGCAGCCGCTGAAGGCTTTGTTGCCGATAGCGGTAGCCTTCGGGAAGCTGACGCTGGTCAGGGCGGTGCAGCCGCTGAAGGCGGAGAAACCGATACTCCTTACCTCCGCGCCGCTTACGGTCTTAAGCGCGATAAAGTACTTGAATGTGTATTGGTCGCCGGAGTTTTGGGAAGGCCCATCGACAATACCCGTTGCCAGCGTGGGCAGGGTAAGGTTGACAATGTTCCCTTTGCCGGTATCGATGTCGCTTATGGGGTCAAAGTCGCCGCTGGCGCGCAGTCCTCCGCCACCTGAACCGGATTTCTTGCAGGCGGAAAGGTCAAGAAAGACATACTTGCCCCCGCTATCAAGGATGTCAAGGATGTCTTTCCAGTTAGTCTCGGTAAGCGCCAAATCCATGGCCACCGGAATGGGGC
Source organism: Treponema sp. (assembly GCA_031279925.1). The sequence continues at coordinate 448 of JAITHQ010000217.1, forward strand.
TATTGGCGCTTTTCCCCCCGCTTTCGGCGGCAAGGTATGCGGCTAAATCAGCGGTGTTTTTAATTATAGAGGTAGTTACCATAATGGTAAACTCTGTGGTAAAGGCTGTACCCCCAGACGTACCGTTGACAATAGCAGCAATTACGGTAACGCTCCCCGCCTGTGTGGTGTTCAGCGTGTTTGTACCGGTGATAGTTCCGCCGGCGGTGTTTCCGTCAGTCTTAACGCTCCAGCGAATGGTTTTATTGGTGGCATCGGCAGGCTCTACCGTGCCGGTAAGGGTAAGGGCGGTTCCCACGATGGCGCTTGACGGAACGCCTAAAATGCTGGTAACGGGGACAAAAGACCCGGCGGTGGCGGGGAAGGTTATGGTAAGGGTAAGGCTGGTTCCGCTGCCCGCGCTCTGGCTGACTGCTGCGCCTGAATAAGTAAATGAACCGGCTGCAATGCCTAAAAAGGTATAGCCGCTTTTGGCGGTAAGGGTAATGTGCGCTGTATAGACGGTAGAAGCGGCAAAAGCGCCGGTGTGTACCGCGCCGCTTGAGTCTTTCCAGGCAATGGTTCCGGTGTATTGAGCGGTGGTAATGGCGGTATCTGGCGTATTCCCGATACCGGGCGCGGCAACCAGGCCGGAAAGGTCAAGCTGGTCAATAGTAAGGCTGCTTTTATCGTTGTCAACAGGCTGGTCACAGGCGGTAAACAGGGCAAAAACGCCCAAAACGGCCAGGAAAAGGGCCAAAAAGCCCGGTTTGGCAATGTTTTTTTTAATTAGCAGAGTTGCTGGGGGGGGGGGGGGGGGGATAAATAACACGGTTTTTCATGGTTATTTCCTTGTTTGCGGGTAATTTTTAAGGCAGTTATCCGCCAACGGCGTATTTTTTGCTGCCTATAGATTAGGCTTAGTATGGGGGTAATTCAAAAGTTTGTCAATAGAGGGGAACAGGGCCGCCGCATTTACTTACAAAGAAATGGTTTGCCCTCGTAAAACCCGGTTTTAAAGGCAAAATTTCTCTGCTATTAGAAAATTGCCTCTCCACGAAAAGTAAATGCAGCGGCCCCAGGCATTAATTGCGGGGCTACCGCGTTTGCTTTTCATGGGGAATGGGGAGTGTTTTATAGAAAGCCAATGCCGTTTATGCAGAACCGCCGCCATACATGGAATTAATCCGCTGGTTGCACTTTTCTATATCAAAAAGGCCGGGGACAAAATCCGCCCCCAGCTCATGCAGAGCGGCCTGCTTCTCTATGTCGTTGCCCCCTTCCAGAGCGCCAATAATCTTCCTAAAGCGCAGGGGCCCGCCGATTACCTCTGGCGGGGCAGCGCCCTCGCCCGCAACGCAGCGTATTGTTTCGCCTTTTCCCGGCTGGTAGGGGGCAAGAACAACAATTTTGATATTCCACTTGGTTCCGTATTCGTACTGCAGCTCGCCAATGCCCTGTTCGCATATTTCCTTTAGCTTCATTTTATCATCAAGGCTTTTTCTGTCCATTCCGCCGGGCCCTTCAATAAAAAACCGGCGGCGGTATGCATCCTTCCAGTCCAGGCTGGCCTGAATCAGGCGGTGTATGTCCTCCAGCGTACTGTCCCCGGAAACCATTACCCGCCGCCACACGTCCGTTCCGCTTACGCTAATCTGTACCGCCCGCCAGGAACCTTCGTTTATATTGTCCCTGCCGCTGCGGATAACCATTAAATTGTTCCGCCGGAAATTATCCATGGCGCTGTCCAGCATTTCTTTAATGTCGTTGTAGGTTTCGATCATGCTGTCCAGGGAATTTTCTATGGCTTCCAGTTCGGCTTCCGGCGGGGCTTCATCAGTATCAAGGTCCTCCAAAAGACCGGCGGCATGCCCCTGTATTTGAGAAAGTACAATAAAGGTATGCCGGGGCAGCCAGGAGGGGTCCATTTCCCCCTTTTGCAGACGCGCAGCCAGATCAACTACCGCGGTATGCAGCTCGGCTACCCGCTGCCGCGTAGAGCCCATACTCTGATCCAAAAAAAGCGAATAATGCTTGCGAAGATCGTTCATGGCGTCCGAGACATAGTCCGCCAGCAGGTCCCATTCTTCTTCCTCAAGATGAATAACCGGCGGAACAATACGGTCGATAACCTGATCAATATCGCCCTCGTTGCGGAACAGCGCGTCACGCACATAGGAAATCAGCACATATTCAGAAACAGGAACATTTCGCTTAAAAAGCATATCCTCCATAAAGGTACGGTCCGGCGGAACCGTTATTCCCGAAAGCCCTTTGCTGTCGGGAATATCCTTGCCCGCAAACCAAAACCGCGTTTCAATGCCAAAAGACGCGGTTTCAATACGCTCGGTTTTTTCGTAAAGGAATTCCTCCAGCGAATAGGCCGGAAGCTCCCGCATCCGCTTGCCGCCATACCAATAGGCATAGGCAATCTGCTCCTCGGTAGAAGACCCCGGCCCCAGCAGGGCAAAACTGTCCTCAAAGCCCCCTTCGGCAGCCTCGATCCAGGTAACAAGATCAGCGGAAACCCATGCCTCCTTGCCCGCTTTTTCCAGAGAAAAATGCCCTTCTTTCCAGTCCAGAGTACGAACTACAAAATGGTCCCCCGGCACAAAAGCGGTTTCACGGTAAATATTCCGCATATCCAGTGTATGAATCGAAACCTCCGGCGGGTCATCGTAGGGGTCGCAGTTAAACGCATACTCATTTTCAGGATTATCGCGGGCCACATACTGGGGGGCGTATTCTTCCCCCAAAATACAATAAAAGGGATAAAAATCGCCCGGCGGCCCTTCGGTAGTAGTAGCGGGAATATCCGATCCATCCCAAAAAAACTGATACTCGTGGGGCATTATTACCGGATTGGCAAAAGGAACGCAGCGGTGACCGGGAATAAGAATCCCGTTCAGCAGTTCCAGTTTGGTAGGAGTAATAACAAAAGAAAGATTCTCGAAAAAACCGCGCCGGGAAAGCCACTGCCGTTTGTCCAGCCGGAACGCTACATTCCGCATATCGATGAGCGAAGCGATTTCCTGGGCAAGATTGCTGGTTCGCTTGGGATCAACCATTCGGATAAATTCCGTTACCTCCGCCAGCGTGAACGGTTCGGTTGCATTTTCGAGGAAACTGAATAATGCCTCTTCCTGATTAGGAGTCATTATAGTAACTATGACTTGAAATGGGGAAAATCGCAAGCGGCATTGTTGCAGCAATTCACCATTCAAAATACGCAAAGGAAAAAGGACAGCCTGAAAAGTTTACTTGGGGTCCTGTCTGCGGGAAAAACAGAGCCTCCCCGAAGAGCCTGTTCAAATTGTGGATTTTTGCGATCAATAGACCGTAAAAATCCCGATTTTCGGGCTCTTTTTGAGCCTGCAAGGTAGAATTTTGGCGTTTGCAACGCCAAAATTCCAGATTTTGAACAGGCGCTTAGGAAAGAAGTAGGAAG
>JAITHQ010000245.1 GCA_031279925.1 Treponema sp.
TGCTCCTCAATGCCTTTAGGCATAAAAAATATGCCAAGGTGATCCAGTCCGTTACCTATGCCCCCAATTTTATCTCCACAGTGGTCATGTGCGGTATGCTCCTCTTGTTTCTGTCTCCCCGGGTGGGAGTAGCTAATAAGTTAATCGGCTTTTTGGGAGTGGGGCCGGTCAATTTTATGGGCTTTAAGGGTACCTGGCGGCATATCTATGTGTGGTCGGGGATTTGGCAGGGCATGGGTTTCAGTTCGGTGGTCTATTTCGCCGCCCTGTCCGGCGTAAGCCCTGAACTCCACGAAGCGGCCATCGTGGACGGGGCTACCAAGTTTCAGCGTATCCTCTATATCGATCTTCCCTCTATCCTGCCGGTGGCGGTGATGCTCCTTATCCTTTCCTTCGGGGGCATACTCTCGATAGGGTTTGAAAAGGCATACGCCCTGCAAAACAGCCTCAATCTGAGCGTGTCGGAGATCATTTCAACCTACGTGTATAAGGTTGGAATTATCGACAACAATATGTCCTATTCATCGGCAATAGGACTATTCAACTCGGCGGTTAACGCGGTTCTGCTCATTACCGTCAATGCCGTGTCCAGAAAACTTTCTGACAACTCACTCTGGTAAAAGGGGGCCGTATCATGGGAAAAAGCGAAGCCGGGCGTTCCCGGGAAGATAAAGTATTTGACGCGGTATGTTTTGCGGTGTTGACGTTTATCCTGCTGATTGTCGCGTACCCGCTCTATTTTGTCATCATTTCGTCATTCAGCGATCCGGTCCGTGTTTCCCAGGGAAGCGTGATCTTCTACCCCATGGGGTTCACCATGGAAGGCTATCAAAAAGTTTTCGATACCGGTTCGGTCATGCGGGGCTTCTTCAATTCACTCTGGTATTCGGTCATGGGGGTTGCCATAAACCTCGCGGTTACGCTGCCCACCGCCTACGCCTTGTCCCGAAGTGATTTCTGCGGCAAAAAATTTGTTACGGTCTTTTACCTGATCACGATGTTTGTGGGCGGCGGACTCATCCCCACGTACCTCGTGGTCAAGAACACCGGTCTGCTCGATTCGGTCTGGGCTTTGGTGCTTCCCGGCGCGCTGGGCGTGTACAACGTCATGGTTGCCAGGACATTCTTCATGTCGAACATTCCGGGGGAATTGCTGGACGCGGCGCGAATCGACGGCTGTTCTGATACGCGGTTCTTTTTCAGCATTGTGCTTCCTATTTCCGGCGCGATAATCGCTATTTTGGTACTCTGGTGCGGGGTCGGGCATTGGAACTCGTACTTCTCCGCGCTGCTGTATATCAGCACCCGCGAAAAACAGCCATTGCAGATGGAATTGCGCTACATACTGCTCCAGAACACTCAAGCGGTCGATCAGGTGTCGATGTCGGTAGACGTGATGAAAGAACGGGAACGGGCCGAGGCGCTCAAAGAAATGATGAAGTATTCGCTCATCATTGTCGCCAATATACCGGTTATGATCTTGTACCCCTTTATTCAGAAGCACTTTGTGAGAGGGGTAACAGTGGGGTCACTAAAAGGATAATAACAAACGGACTGCGGTATGACCGGCATTACGGGACGCGCCGCAGCATAATGAGAGAGATTAAGGAGAGTAATATGAAACGGAACAGAATCACTTTTGCGGCGGCGCTTACGGCCCTGGCGGTTTTGGGCGGATGTTCTAAGTCAGGGCCATCTGGAAGTGCCCCGGCTCAGATAAACATGGATAATTTTAATCCAGTGGGGCAGCTCCCGATTGTTAAAGAAAAAGAAAGTTTTACTATCTTGGCCGATGATTCCCACAGTCCAGATAAGGTGATGTTTGAAGTTTTTGAAAAAGAGACAAACATTCATGTAAATCTTATGATCTATCCCATTGCGGTGGCTGCGGAACGGAAAAATATCCTGTTTGCGTCTGGAGATTACCCTGACGTGATCGGCGGGTGGATTGTCGGCGGCGGCGATGTTATGAAACTTTCTGCGGACGAGGTGATTGTTCCCCTGGAGGAGATCATCGAGAAATACTGCCCCAATATTTTGGAGGCGCTGAATCTCCCCGGAGTCCGTGCGGATATGACCCTGCCGGACGGACATATCTATTCGCCGCCCTATCCGATTGAAGAACCGCTGGTAACGTTCAATCCTTGGATCAATACCAAATGGCTGAATCAGCTTGGTCTTCCTATGCCCGCCACCACCGATGAGTTTAAACAGACCCTTATCGCGTTCAGGGACCGGATTCCTAATGCGGCGGGACAGAAGATAATTCCCCTTTCGTGGAACCCGAACCAGATGCATCTGGGGGTCATGGCGGGGTATTGGGGGCTGAATGCCCATGATACGTTTGTCATGCTCAACGGTCAGCTTGAGGTTGCCATCAACAAACCTGAATACAAGGCTTTCTTAAAGTGGTTTACGGACTTGTACGCCGAAAACCTGGTGGACAAAGAAATTTTTACCCAGGATTATACCACCTTTGTTGCCAAAGGCAAACTTGGACTGTACGGGGCGGCTTATTCGTACTGGCCCGATGATTTTGCGCCCAAGGTAAGCGGCGACGTTACCAAGAATCAATGGGACTTTGAGGCGCTGCCGGTACTTTCCGCGCCCGGCGCTGCCAAGCCGCCGGTCTATTGGCGGAGCACCTGGGGAGTTACCAACTTCCGCAACCAGATGATCATTACCGACAAGGCGAAGAATCCTATTACGATCATGCGCTGGCTGGATCATGTATATGCGGTGGAAAATTCCCTGCAATGTCTCTACGGTCCTATCGGCATAAGGTTTGAAAAACTCGCCGACGGACAATACCAGGAAATTGATACTTCAAACTGGTCAGACGAAGAGAAGGATAAGTACAGCGGCAATAACAACTACGTCTGGTCTCTGCCCAAGTTTATGCGTAAGGAAATCAAGGCGCTTCCGCCTCCTGGACGGGAACGGAATTATGAATCGAAAATTGTATCTGACGCGCTGTATGAACCTTACCTGGAGCCGCAAAAGCTGCCGAACCTGTGGATTGCCGGTGAAGACAACGAGAAGATCGCGGAAATCAGCCAGACGATTGGAAGGTATGTAACCCAGAAGATTGCCGAGTGGATAAGCGGGCAAGCGGACATTGACGCCGAATGGGATCGCTATACTGCCGAACTCGACCGTTTGGGAATTCAGGAATGGCTGCAAATCCACCGTAAATACATGAAATAACACCGGTGAATAAGAGAATCCCCGCCCTAAAGGGCGGGGAATTAAACCCCAAAGGGATGAAAAAACGAAACGCCCTCTGGCGGGGGGCCGGCGGCTGACTGGCGGTAATCGTCATCGCCGTCTGTCGTAATCATCTTCCCAGGCGCGTTTTTAGCACGAGGCCCGCAACCCGCCATGATTTTTGTCACTATATACGGTCAGAACCCTTAAAAACAAGCAGGATTGCCGCCAGGTAAAAAACGATAAGATGTACCGCGGGCAGCCATATCCCGATAATCAAAGAAAACGCCGCCGGCAGCGTAGAACCCATGATAAAAAGACTTATCCGCTCCCGGAAGGAAAGCCGGGACCGCGTAATCCGCTGTAGTCCCAGCAAACCCGCCGCGCTCAGGTAAAACACCGCCTGAAGAATCACAATAACGCCCAAGGAAATCAGCAGCAGCGGAATCAGCACCCGCCTGCCGTAACCATTCCCATACATGGCCGCGTTAAACTCTTCCGTGCGCAGACCCGCGCTTTCCACAAAACGTTCGCCCTGGAGCCGGGAAAACAGCTCCCAGGGCGAAAGACGCGCCGCCGCGAATACCACCGGGAAGTGCAGTACCGCCGCCATCATCAAGAAGTGCAGCGCAAGAAGCCCCGGCGGCAGCCC
>JAITHQ010000066.1 GCA_031279925.1 Treponema sp.
GACATCGATCCGTTTATCGAGGAGTATCTGCGCTTTTCCTGGCGGAACGGCGCGGTAAGCGGCGGGGGAAGCACTGATTAAATCCAATCGAGGATGCGGGCTAAAGTCCGAAATCAGCGCTTCTTTCCCTAGAGCCTGTTCAAAATCTGGAATTTTGGCGTTGCAAACGCCAAAATTGTACCTTGCAGGCTCCATCGAACCGAAGGTTCGCAGAGCCCGAAAATCGGGTTTTTTGCGGTCAATAGACCGCAAAAGCCACAATTTGAACAGGCTCTTAGAGCGGCAGGCGGAAAGAAGATGGTAAAAGGCGCTATTGGCATTCGTAATACGGTATTTGCAATGTGTCTGTGTACTTGGTGTATGTTCCCCGCTTCGTTTCTATTTGCCGCCGGTAAAACCGAGCAGGCAGAACAAAAGCCGCTGAACAATGAATGGATCCTCTGTGTTACCGCTTTTGACAGTTCGGCGCTGTCTTTGGACAGGCGCATTGTTGCCGATGTAATCACTAGGAGTCTGGTGGATACGTTCCGGGCGGTAAGTTACCGAATCCGCATTTCCCCCGAATACGCCTTTTATGAAGGCTATGAATGGTCCAAAGCGGTAAACACCGCGGCAAAAGCCCTTTCCCAAAAACAGGATGAACGTTCTTTGCTGCTGTACCGGGGGGACCCTAACTGGAAATACCGGCAAAGCCTGAAAAAAATTGATACGGACATTGCCAAACTGCGGGAAGAACTTGAAAAAAAAGAAGCGGAAAAGCCCCTGATAAACAGCGAGCCTTTATTCAATATTACCCAGGATAACCGGGGAGGGGCGTATCCGGCTCCGCCGGAGGCGGGCGGGGAGTACCGTTTTTGCCGGACCCAGACTGCCGACGCCTTTCTTGCCGGTTCAATACGGGAGTATCATGGGCGCTACTATATTACCCTGCGGCTCTATACGCTGTATACCCGTTCCGTTGTTTACGAGGACAGCATCATTTTTTCCACCGAAGATACAACGGACGCGGTAGAAGAAATTGCCGGAAGGCTTACCGCTGTTCTTTCGGGAAGCAAGCCGGCGGCTATCGCTGTCCGTTCCGAACCGCCGGAGTCGCTGGTGCTGATCAACCGGAGTTTTGCCGGGCGCGGGACGGTTGAAGCGCGGGAACATCCTCCCGGAAAAATTGTTGTTTCGGTTTCGGCGGATGCGCACAAGACCGAGAGTCTGGAAACGGACCTTGTTCCCGGTGAACTTGCCGAATTTTCTGTCAGCCTAAGCCCGCTGCGGTACGGCGATATTAATATCAGTACCGCTAAAAACACCGGGGCCTCCGTATACCAGGGGGCGCTGTATGTTGGGGAAGCCCCGCTTACCCTGCGGCTGCCCCTTAATCAACTTGATTATATCAATATCGAAACAAAGGAAGGGGAAACCGCCAAGGCGGTGTTTTTAACGCCCGAATTATCCGGCGAGGCGTATACGCTTTCGTTAAAAACAAGGATTCCCCCTCCGGCAGGGCAGCGAAGGGTGAACAAAGCCAGAAACCTGTATTACTGGTCCTGGGCTGGAGCATGGATCACCGGCATAGCGGCCTGGGTAAGCTACGGCATTTATTCAGGCCAAAACAGCGCCTTGCCCGAGAGCTCCAGTATTGCGTTTTTTGAGGATACCCAGCGCTTATACTATATAAGCCTTGGCGCCATAATCCTGGTGGGCGCGGCTGCCGCCTACGATCTGTTCCAGATGACCAGGTATCTGTATATCGCTACAGAAGATACAACGCCGATAGTCAGGCAGGAGAAAAAGAAAAAATGAAATTTACCGAAAAGATAAAAAATTTTTTTATACGGACCCCCGCCATTTCGGAAGATTTTTTTGATGAACTATCCGATCTCTTGGTGGAGGGGGATTTTGGGGCCCATGAAGCATATAAAGCCGCCGAAGTTTTACGGGAACGTTGTAAAAAGGAAGGGATTGCTTCTCCGGACCAATTACCGCTGAAACTTGCCGAACTGTTGGAAGAAACATTACGTCAGGGAGGAACAGATGGAAAAGTTCCGGTCCTTGCCGAAGGCCGGCTGGCTATTATCCTTTTGCTGGGGGTAAACGGGGTGGGGAAAACCACCACCGCCGCAAAGCTCGCCGCCCTCTACCGGGACCAATACCGGCGAAAGCCGATTCTTGCAGCCGCAGACACATTCAGGGCGGCGGCTATCGATCAGCTCAAGATACACGGTGAACGGCTTGGGGTGCGCGTTATCGCCCACCAGCACGGCGGCGATCCCGCGGCGGTGGTTTATGACGCGGTAGAGGCGGCAGAGGCAGGCGGCGGGGATATTATCATTGCCGATACCGCCGGCAGGATGCACACCAAATCGTCGCTGGTGGAAGAACTGCGAAAAATCCACCGGGTGGTGGAATCCAGGGCCGCCGGGGCGCAGTACATTAAATATCTGACGCTGGATGCCACCACCGGCAGGAACGCCCTGGCCCAGGCGGAAATATTCAACGAGGCGGTTTCCCCAGATGGGGCAATCCTTACCAAATACGATTCTACCGCCAGGGGGGGGGTGATTTTTTCCCTGGCTTCCGGCTTACATCTGCCTGTGGTGTACCTTTGCACAGGCGAAAAATATGGGGACATACAGAACTTTGATCCCCGGCTCTATGCGAGGGAATTTGCGGGCGTTGCTTAGAAAGTACGGAAGCCTGATATTTTTTCTCCTGTTCCTCTTTGCCGCAGGCTTTCTAATCACCCAGGAGGGCGGGGAAGACGATGATTCGCCCGGCCCGGCAGAGCAGGAATTTGCCCTTGATGAATTTGCCGGCGAAGACCTGACCGGCCAGTTCGGCGAAGAAGCCTTGCCCGAATGGACAGCGCCCGGCCCGCCGCGCTGGTTCCGTTCCAATGCCGGCGGCATGGCCCTTGAGGAAATTCCTTCCCGGCTTGCCGCCCTTCGTAATGAATATGTTCTGGTAATCGACTATATTAATCCCAATGAGCTGCCGGTATTTTTGACGCCGTTTTACCAGGACTCCTTTACCGTAGAAATTCGAATACTGTATATAAAGAGAGAAGAATCCCGCAGGCAATGGCTTTTTAGGGACAATGCCGGAACAACCAGACTTGCAGCTGTTTTTTTTGACAGCCTGGATGCGGCGGCTGCGGAACAAGCGGAGGCAGAAGGGGAAACGCCGGAAGCGGAAGGGCCTGCCGAAGGCGAAGATACCCCCCCCGGCAGCCCTTTGTTTGCCGAAGCCGCGGAAGATCCGGATGCAGCCGCGCCGCCGGATGATGCGGCGGATGATGAAAAGCCGGCTGCAAGGCGCGTTATCGATGGGTTTATCGAGGTATATAACGACATGCAGCAGATTACCGCTGAGTACCGGTTCTTTGACGATGGAGAGGAAACATTAACCGATTATTTTTACAATCGAAACACCCTGGTCAAGGCCGAAGGGCGGCGGAGAACAGCAGGAGAGGGAAAGGCATACCAGGCAATATATACCGATAATTACCGCTATAACCGTTCTTTTTCTTTACGCTCGGTGGAGCGGATATACCATGAGCAGGCGGAGGCCGAACCTGTCCGCCTTGTTTTTCCGGCCCGCGTTCTGGACGCCGCTCTGGAGGAAAGTTTTTTAAGCGAAAAGGTAACCCCCGTTTTGGAGTTCTTTGGCGATACGTATGCACAAGCAGGCTACCGCATGGACTTTGTCGCCGATGAGCGCGGGCGGATATTGACGCAGACTCTGCTGGATACCGAAGACCAGGAAGTCTGGGTGATTAAAAACACCTGGTCCGGGGACAGGATAGTTGCGACCCTCAAAATTACGGGGGAAGAAGAGATGCTTGTTGAATATGAATATGACGGCGAGGGGAACCGGATAGTCGAGCGTAATGTGCGCAACGGCGTTTTGGAGCGGCTGGTGCGCAGCGACGGTCAAAAAGAAACGGAAGAACTGTATATGAACGATGTAGTTATTTTAAGGGCAATTTGGGAAAACGGCAGAAAAATATCGGAAGAACGGGTACGGTCGCGATGAATAGCCGGTGGATTTGGTTTGTAGCGGCCCGTTATATTTTCCGGGGCCGAAAAAATTCTCCCTCCCCCCTATTGGCGGTTTTGGGAATCGCAACCGGCGTTCTGGCGTTAACCGTAATTCTTGCCGTGATGAACGGGTTTCAGTTGAGTTTTATTGAAAGCATACTGGAAATATCCTCTTATCATTTACGCCTGGAATCGCTGTCCGAAGAAAAAACCGAAGAAGCCGGAAATCTGTTGCAGGCGGTTCCCGGAATAACGGCTCTTGTTCCGTTCCGTGAATTTCAGGGACTTGTCAGGGGAAAGCGGGGAGGGCAGCAGGCCGCCCTTGTCCGGGGCCTGCCGCCGGATGCGCTCCGGCTTGACGGCGCTATGGGCTTGCGGCTTATATTCGAATCGGGTTCTTTTGCCCTTGAAGACCGGCACTCGGCGCTGCTGGGAGCGGAATTGGCCCGCCGGCTGGGGGTGCATACCGGCGATGAAATAGCGCTTTTTTCCATTGCGGGAATCCTGGGCGGCGCGGCTCTTGAAACCGGGGCCGCCGATGAAAACGGCGGAGCATCGGCACAGACATTTACGGTTGCCGGGATTTTCAGGACCGGGTTTTATGAATACGATACCGGCTGGGCCTTTGTCAACATTGCAAGCGCCCGGGACTTTTCCGAAGGCGGCCCTGTTCTGGGAATAAAACTAAAAAACCGCTTTCAGGATCGCTATGCACTGGAACAGGCGCGAAAGATCATTGCACCACGGCCCGGTTTTGAATCCGCCGTTCTTTCCAGTTGGCGCGATTATAACCGTTCTTTTTTTGGCGCGCTGCGGACCGAAAAGCTCTTTATGTTTATTCTGGTAGGGCTGATATTTATTGTGGTAGGGCTTAACATCTATCAGGCGCAGCGCCGGTCGGTATTGGAACACCGCGAGGAAATCGGCCTGTTGCGGGCCGTTGGCGGAGGCGAGCAGGCGGTGCGTTTTGTTTTTGTCTGCGACGGGGCGATCATCGGGTTTTCCGGCGCAGGCGCGGGGCTTGCCCTGGGCCTTGCCATTGCTTCGAATATCCCCCTTTTCTTTTCCATTATCGAAGGAATTGTTAATTTTTTTATTCGTATTGGAAATATTTTTGCGGAGCTTTTTGGGGGGGGAGCAGCGGGGGATTTTGCGGTTTTTTCTCCTGCGGTTTTTTACATTAAAGAAATACCTTCCCGTATAATTCCCCACGAAGTTGCGCTGGTTTTTTTGTTTGGTTTTTTGTCCGCCCTTTTGTCGGCATGGTTTGCGTCGGGAAAGGTATCCCGTATTCGTCCTGCGGAGGTGCTTCGTTATGAGTAATGAAAATATTGCGGTACGCGCCGAAAACCTGGTAAAAAATTATGCTTCAGGCGATGAGACCCTGCATATCCTTAAAGGGCTTAGCTTTACCATTCCCGCCGGAATTTCCGCCGCGATAAGCGGACAGAGCGGAAGCGGTAAAAGCACGCTGCTTAATATTCTTGGCGGCCTTGACCGGACTGACGGGGGAAAGGTTTTTATCGGCGGAGCGGAAATTACCGCGCTGCCGGAAAAGGGCCTTTCCGAATACCGCAGCAGGCGGGTTGGGTTTATTTTTCAGTTTCATTATTTACTAAAGGATTTTACCGCTTTGGAAAACGTGATGATCCCGGCCTATATCGCCGGGATGCGGAAAAAAGAAGCAATAGAAAAAGCCCGCTGTCTTTTGGCCGATGTTGATCTTGAAAACAGGGCCGGTCATTACCCTTCCCAGCTTTCAGGGGGCGAGCGGCAGCGGGTTGCGGTAGCCCGGTCCATGATAAACGGCCCGGATGTGATTCTTGCCGATGAACCCACAGGAAACCTTGACCCGGATAACAGCGCTGTGGTAACAGAACTGCTTTACTCTGGCGCGGAAAAATGGGGCAAGACCCTTATCGTTGTTACCCATGACAAAAAAGTCGCCGCCCGCGCCTCGGTCCGCTATACTCTGGAAAACGGCCTGCTTGCCGGGGGAGGGGCGTATTGAAAAGCCGCTCCTGTTTTTTTATTGCGTTCCGTTACCTTTTGGGCCGCGCCCGCGAAGGGGGGCGTTACCTAAGGGGCGCTGCGGCAGGGATTGCCGTTAGCCTTGTTCCGATTATTGTTACCCTTATCGTTGCCGACGGCATGATACGGGGAATAATTGACCGGTATCTGGAACTGGGAACCGGCCATTTACAGGTTTTCAGTTTTCTGGAGACCGAAAACATGGAAGAGCCGTTTGAAACGATACGGGAATTTGAAGGCGTAAGGGGAGTATGGCCGGAACAGCGGAGCATGGGCGTACTGGTTGGAAAAAAGGGAAAAACCGGCGCGAGCGTCCGCGCTCTGGAACCGTCGTTTTGGGAAGACGGGGGAAGTCTTGGCTACCTTAAAACCCTGGCCGGGGTTTCAAAACCGGAGACAGACCGCGACATGCTCCTGGGGGAAAGCCTTGCCGCCTCCATTGGCGCGGAAGTGGGAGACACGGTACGGCTTATGACAATCAGGACCAGCCCTGAAGGAAAAAGCATCCCGCGCATGGCCCCTTTTACAGTCCGGGGGATTGTCTCGTCGGGCTACCATGAACTGGACGCCCTCTGGTGCATCATTACCTGGGAAGGCGGCGGGCGGATCCTTTCGCCGGAACTTTCCGCTTCCAGCCTTATTGTAAAGATTGACGATCCCTACCGGAACGCCGATGCAATGGCCCGTTCCCTGTATTCGGCGCTTGGCGCGGGCTACAGTGTATACACCTGGAAGGAACTGATGTATTCCCAGTACAGTTCCTACGAATCCACCCGGCAGCTTCTTCTGTTTATCATGGCGTTAATTGTAATTGTGGCGGCTGTAAATGTTTCTTCCGCGACGTCGATGCTGGCAATAGAACGGCAGCGGGACATCGCCGTGCTGAAAGTTACCGGGGCAAGCGTAAGGGGGGTAACAGGCGTTTTCCTGTGGGGAAGTTTTCTTACCGGGCTTTGCGGCGCGGTTATTGGCATAGCGCTTGGCCTTATTATTGGCAATTATATCAATCCCCTGCTGCATGCCCTGGAAAAATTCTTAAGTTTTTTTTCCGGCATGGTAAACGGCGGTGAAATCAAAATACTCGATCCGGGTTTTTATCTTGAAACTATCCCCGTAGTCATTGACTGGTTTGCCGTGTTCCTTATCGGTTGTTTTACGATTGTCTGCTCGGTTGTCGCGTCGTGGATTCCGGCCCGCCGGGCGGGCAGGCTAAAACCAATGGAACTGCTGAGAAAATACTGAAAATTACGGCGCGGCCTGCCGCGGTTGTCAGGACATACAGGGCGAATGTAAAGGTTTCAGTCACCTTTTTCTGGGGAGGAAGGAAAGAGAAGGAGGAGGGAGAAAATAGTGCCTGTCACCTTTGCGGCAAACGTTACGCCCTGCTTCTAAAATGGCGACTGGCACCTTTGTGTTACCCTGCGCCCCTAGAACCTCGCGGTTGCCGCGAGGTTCTTTATTGTTCACTGCAAGAGGCTTTTCGTGTCCATTATTGACGAGCGGATAGCTTCTTTGGCTTCCCGCTCTTCCGCTGTTTTAGCCTCTATTTTGCCCAGCGCCAAGTCCTTTTGGTGCTTTAGGTCTTCGGTTCTAATGGCATATATCGCAGATATTCAACGGTCTCTCTGCCGTCATTATATTTTCTTTTCTGCCAGAAATCCCGGTCCAGGGTAAATCCAGAGATAACATTCCTGGACACCACTCCAGCAACAGAATCCACAAACTGTGTTTTCGTGGCGGTATCGGTACTGCCGCCTTTATTACCTGCCAGTATATTTCCCGCACCGGTAACAATCCCCGCCTTGATTTGCGTTGATATTTGGGCAAAGGCATTAATCTGGGCGCTGGCACGCATTAAATCCAAGTCTCCCGCTTCGTCAGCATGAATATAGACTTCTTTTTCCTTCAATTCCGCAAGTTTGGAAACAAGTGCGGTTTTGTTCCGATCTGTGGCATCGCCTACCCACTGGGGAATCTCCCGGCCCAAAGAAGCGCCCTGCCAGTCGGTAATCGTATAATTGATAGACCGGGCCGGAGCGGCGGGACTATAGAACCTGTGGGATCAGCTACATATTCAAAATCATCAGTTGTTTTGTAATCAGGTATCAATCCGCCGACAATGGCTAGAATAATACCAATGCCTTCTATACCAGCCGTTATACCGCCTCCGATTTTGTCTTTTTGCAGAAAAAACGAACCGGAGCCGAAGAACGTATTCAACGCTGCCGCGCCGGCCCGTTCACCAGTAGTATAATCAAGCCCGGAATTGCCGCCGATCAGGGTTCTTACCAACTGGTCGGTCTTGATGTTTACGGAATAGCTGTACTTTATGGCCGCAGTTTCTACCTCCAATACCTGGATCCTGAAACGGTAACTGTCACCGACCAGTTCAATGGAACCGGAAACAATCATCTGAGCGCCCAACATCCGGCCAATCTGCTGGGCAGAACTATTGCTCACGTCACCGGAATCGTTAAAATCAATCTCTTTCCGGAGAAGGGCCAGCAGCTGGCGGTCAACAACGGTCAACTCGCCGTTGTTGACAATGGCGTTGTTCATTTCGTCAATCACGTATGATGCCATTTTTTTTGAACTGGTATCGAAATTTAGAACCGCTATCTGGATTCCTTTTTCCAGCCTGGTTCCCATTTCCCTTGCGCTGGTCTGAATCGCCTCCTCCAGGCTTATCGTCTGCGCGAAAGCGCACAAGCCCGCCGTTCCCAGCAACAAAAACGCCAAAATCCCTCTTTCCATACTATTCTCCTTGTTGTACGGACCATGTGAATTCACATAATCCCATTTTATTATTCTTAAAAGAATAATAAACACTTTATCACTAAATAAGAATAATGTCAAGGGATTATTCTTTTTTTTTAGATAGTCTAAATTTATATGGGATTTAAAGAAAATTTAAAGTCTGAACTTATTTATTCAAATATGCTGGTGAAGGAACTTTCCGCAAAAACAGGGATAAAAAAGCACACGTTGGACAATTACCTCAATACCCACAATTCTCTGCCCAATGTAGAGGCTGGAGTCAAAATTGCCAAAACTCTGGGGATTACGGTAGAGTATTTGGTAACGGGGCGGGAGGGGAAACCGGGGCGAAGTCAGCCGCCGCTTCCGCCGGATATGCGTCTTTTGGTTGATATTGCCAACAAACTCAGTCCCAAAGGCCAAAGGCTTGCCATTAAATTGGTAAGGGTTCTAAAAGAGCAGGAGGATGAGGGAAAGCGGTAAGTCCGCTATTCGGCGCAAACGGGCGTAAGAGCCCGAAAATCGGGATTTTTGCGGTCTATTACCGCAAAAATCCACAATTTGAATAGGCTCTAAGACACCGCAGGATTTCATCGTTTATCAGTTTCTGTTTTTTGACGTCCCGGAAATGCCATCATTGCAGCCCCTTAAGTAATACCGTTCCCGGTCATGGAACAACAATTTGCTCCCCTTGCCAACTTTTCACGCCGCATATACACTATAACTATGCGCTTCTCCAGGGAGCCGAAGCGCGCAAAGGAGGACTCCCTTTTGATTGACCGGGTGCTGATAGATACCCTCAACTT
>JAITHQ010000001.1 GCA_031279925.1 Treponema sp.
TGGGCGTTCCGGTACAAGTGTTCGCAGAGCCACCAAAGCCATTCCCCGCTCTTTTGAAACCTCCTGAATACCGCTTTCTTGCTTATCGAACAAACACCGGCCAGCTCTAACAACGCGGCCGTCCCCCTAAAGGATTTTCCTTCGCTCAGGTATATGAATACCAGCCGTAGTAAATCGACCGCGTCCTTTATTTCCCGGCTCCGTACTAATGCCCCAAGCTCTTTTGCCTTCTCTTCCCAGCCGGGGGGCATCACGGACAGCAACCGCTTAAATCCTGCTTCTTCCCCTCTCATCCCTTCAGCTTATCAGTGTTTCTATGTTTTGCTAAGTAAACGCTTATGGGGGCTTCCCCCCTCCTAATTTCTTAAGTTGTTAACAGTGGTTAATACCCTCTGCACGCTATCGAGTGCGGGCTTTAGGCGGTTAAAAAGGCATTAAACCCCAGGGTGCAAGCACCCTGCTATACCCCTTTGGACACTAAACGTGCCGGTTGGCGGTCCCTGTCCTCAGCGTAAGGGCTCCGAATCAGTTGCTTTGGCTCTTACAGGCCCTTTACCAGTCTGGCCAGTTCAGCGCCTTTGTCTTCCAGGGCTTTTATATCTTCCGCAGTAGGGGATCCCGGCCACTCGCACGATTCAATGCTTTCCCATTTAAGGCTTGTAATGGCCGCTTCGTAGTCTTTCTTTGCGCCGCCAACCCAGCCCCAGGAACCAATGCGCAGAACTTTTTTTCCATAAATATGTTTTCGCCGGAAAATGTCCAACACATAAGACATGGGGGGAAACATTGCGTACTCATAAGTCGGCATGGCAAGCACCAGGGCGGAACTTTTATATGCATCGGTTAATATCCAAGAGATATTTTCATCGGGGACCCTGCGTTTGGTGTAGGGAATCCCTTCTTTCTCAATACCCCGGATAACCGCTTCTACGCCGGCCTGGGTATTGCCATACATGGAACCCCAGATAACGGCGATGCTTTTTTCCGCCGGGCCTTTTGCCCAGGAAGCGTACAATAGATAGCGTTCGATAATTTTTTGAGGATTGCGCCGCCAAACAATGCCGTGGCTTGGCGCAATACATTTTATCGAAACACTCGCCATTTTTTGCGCCGCCCGTTCCACCGAACTTGAAAACGATGAAACAATGTTGGCGTAGTACCGCAGGCACTCTTCTTCAAAATAGGCGTGTTCACTTTCGTTAAATTCATCATCAAAAACCCGGTCGCCCAAAGCGCCAAAGGAACCAAATGCGTCGCAGGTAAATAAAGTCCCCGAAACAGCATCCAGGGTAACCATAGTTTCCGGCCAGTGAACATTGGGCGTTTCAATAAAATGTAAGGCCCTGCCGCCAAGGTCCAGAATATCGCCGTCTTTTACCGGGCAGAGGCCGTTTTCAACCTTGTAAAAGGTTTTTATTAAGTTACAGCCCTTTTGAGTGGCAATAATTTCCGCCCCGGGGTTCTGCTCCCGAAATTCTTTAAGCCAGCCGGTATGATCCGGCTCAAGATGATTCAGAACCAGATAGTCAATCTTTGAAAAAGAAAGACCAATAGAGGCAAGACAATCTTCAAGCTGCCGGGGGGCGCCTGCCCAATCACGTACCAAATCGATAAGGGCGGTTTTTTCGCCTTTTACAATATACGCATTCAGGGAAACACCCTTGGGTATGGGCCATATTCCTTCAAACAGATCATCGGTGTATATATCTGCGTGGAGACAATACACCCCTTCAGATATGAGTTGAGCTTTCATATTACTGTCTAACAGAACCTGTTTTTAGCGTTTCAAAACAGAAACTACCCGTTCAAGCACCTTTTTCCGGTCCAAGGGTTTAACAATGTAACTTTTTGCACCCATCAGGAGGCATTTTTTTACTACATCCTCCTTGCCCAAGGCGCTGACCATGATTACATTAGCGTCCTTGTCAAATTCCAGAATCTTCTCCAGGGCGGAAACCCCATCCATAACCGGCATGGTAATATCCATGGTGACCAGGTCGATATTGGGATGAAATTCCTTGTATTTTTCAACTCCCTGTGCTCCGTCGGCGGCGGTCCCCGCAACTTCAAAGCCTTCGGAAGTGAAAATTTGACCAAGCTGCTTTGCTATGAACATGGAATCGTCAACGACGAGAACCCGGTATGGGGTGCCTTCCGGTTTTATCCCTTCGGCGGCTTTCTCGTTAATGCTGGGCATATCGCTCTTTGCTATCATGCGGAACGCTCCTCTTTCTCTTTATACTTTATGCTATAGATAGAAACTAGTCAAGTACGGTACAGTGCTTGTTGTCAAGAAAAGTCCTGCCGGGCTTTAAAAAATTTTGTCAGGGGTTTACAAGCGGCCCTGGTTAGTTAAGACCTTTGGGCGGCTTTTGCAAGTTCAAGTGTTTGAGAGCCTGTTCAAATTGTGGCGTTTGCAACGCCAAAATTCCAGATTTTGAACAGGCTCTTAAAAACGAAAAGGAAATTATGAACGCATCTTTTCTACTG
The DNA here is from genome assembly GCA_031279925.1 of Treponema sp. The sequence continues at coordinate 2,491 of JAITHQ010000001.1, forward strand.
GCTCCAATGGCCGAATTAAGCCACCAGGCATTGCGAATATTAATAGAAGAATTCGGCGGCTGCGATGAGTATTTTACCGAGATGATCAGCGCCGGGGCGCTGCTGGCCGGCGGCCCCTTTGAATCCTGGTATATTGACGGCGGCCCAAGGCCGGAAAAGCTGGTTTATCAGTTGGTGGGGGCGGATGTTGAACAAATGGTAAAGGCCGCCGCCCTGCTGGACAGCCGGGAATGCGCCGGAATCGACATAAATATGGGCTGTTCCGCCCCATTAATCCGCAAAACAGGGGCCGGAGTGGACTGGATGGCCTCTATTGGCCGCGCCGGGGACTTGATTGGCAGAGTGCGGCGGGCGGTTAAACGGCGGCTTAGTGTCAAACTGCGCCTCGGTTTTAAGGACGATTTTGACTATTTAGTCAGTTTTTGCCGCCGCCTTGAGGCGGAAGGGGCGGAATTGATCACGCTGCACCCCAGGACAGCCGGGGAAAAATTCAAGCGGCAGGCCCGCTGGGATACGGTTGCAGCCCTGCGCCGGGAACTGCGTATTCCGGTAGCGGGAAACGGCGACATAAACACGGCGGCGGATTTGCTTCGGCGTTCACAGGGTCCCTGCGACGCGGTAATGGTTGGCCGAGCGGCGGTACGCCAGCCCTGGATTTTTACGGAAGCGCGGAATTGGGCGGCGGCCAATGAGGGGGGCAGTATCCCCCGGCAAATTGAAGAAACCGGACTGCGCTTTTTGGAACTATTAGCCCGGTATCAGCCGCCGGAATTCCACCTTTCCCGCGCCCGGCGCTTTTTTGCCTATTTTTGCGATAACCTTAAGTGGGGGAACTACCTTAAAAATCTGCTGAACCGGGAAGACAGTTTGCCCGGCATTGAGCGGGTTTGGCGGGCCTATTTTTCGGAGCATGCAATTAATTAAAACGAGAAGCCCAATTTAAAATCCAGCAAATGAAGATCGGATGTATTAATGGTTATACGGCCGTCAGAATTTACAAAAACATAATCTTTTTGTTTTTTGGGTATACTAAATGTTTTGCCAATTCCAGTGCCCAGTTGTAATGTAAACCCGCTGCGAAAAATCCATTTATAGCCCAAAGAAAATCCAAATCCCAGTTCGGTAAATAAATGACTTTCATATTCATTGCTAAGAACTTTCCAGCCAATATTTGGATAAAAGCCAAGATAAAAACCTTTTAGCCCTGTTCCCAAGGGTCTGAAAATCAGCATTGGCTTTACATTAAATTGAAAAATATTTTCTTCGTATGTAATATCGTTTATATCATCTCCGTATATGCTTTCGTCATAATAAACGAAATTAGTACGATTGTTTATTAAAAATGACAATGTAAGCGAAGCATTTAAATGGTTATTTATTTTATATTGGCCTTCCAAATCCATAATAAAAAAGGTAAATTCATCGCCAAAATCAAAAGCAAAGAAGTCGTATATGAATAAAACCGGGTTTGTTTGGATTGTAAATTTTCTTTCCGTGTTTTGACCAAACGCGCTTTTTGCTATCAGTACAAATAATATGGCGATCAAATAGGTTCTTTTCATAAATACCCCCCCTTAAAAGGCTCAAAACAATGACTGTAGGGCAACACCGGTAAATTCTCGCTTGGATAATCAAGTGCTCCCTTATAGAGCTGCTCTATTCTAGCATTGTTTACATTTTTTGTCAATGAAATTGTTTGGA
>JAITHQ010000005.1 GCA_031279925.1 Treponema sp.
TCTGGAATTTTGGCGTTGCAAACGCCAAAATTCTACCTTGCAGGCTCAAAAAGAGCCCGAAAATCGGGATTTTTACGGTCTATTGACCGCAAAAATCCACAATTTGAACAGGCTCTAAGCCGTCATTAATAAGGGAATATAATTCCAACCTGCCCCTTAACAATTCGCATGTTTCTATGCCCATACAGCAAGATCGCCAGTTCCATTTTTGGTTATAAAAATGGGCTCTGAATATTCATGGCATAATTCAGAAATTTCGTTATTTCATGGTAAGTTCCTTTGCGGCTTTACGTACGCTAGTTTTGTCAACAGGCGACTGGCGCCTTTGAGCATGATAAAAAATTATAATATCAGTACAAATGTTCCGGCGGTAATTAAAACGCCGCCGATGATTGTTTTAAGCGTTATTGGTTCTTTTAATACCACAAAGGCCAGCGCCATACCAATAACCAGGCTGAATTTATCAACCGGTATCACTTTAGAGGCTTCTCCCATTTGCAAAGCCTTGTAGTAAAAAAGCCACGAAAGCCCGGTCGCTATGCCGGATAAACCTAAAAATAATATATTTTTTTGCTCAATGGCCGCAATGCCGGTTTGTTTCCCGGTGATGAATACAACCGCCCATGCCATAACCAGAACGACAATGGTTCGCAGCGCGGTTGCCAAATTTGAATTGATATTCGCAATGCCAATCTTTGCCAGAATTGCGGTTAACGCGGCGAATAATGCCGATAGAAACGCATATATGATCCACATAATTAGTCCTTAAAATACCGTACCCCGGCCTCGAAAATACGCTGCTGTTTGCTGCCCGGTATGTTGATGTGAACGAATTCGCCAGAACGTTCAGAATGTCCCATTTTCCCCAGGATTCTTCCATCGGGACTGGCAAGACTTTCTATGGCAAAATCCGATCCATTGGGATTGTCCGGCTCGCGCAGGGCGGGCCGCCCGGCGGAATCGGCATAACAGAAGGGAACCTGCCCGTTCCTGAACAGGGCTTCGGCCTCTTCGTGACGCATAACAATGCGGCCCTCGCCGTGGCTGACCGGAATCACATGGACAGCCCCCGGTTCTTCCAGCGCAAGCCAGGGGGAATTGACCGCCATGACCCGTGTGCGCGCCATGCGGGAAACGTGCCGTCCAATGCGGTTAAAAGTGAGCGTCGGCATATCGCTTGCAGCGGGGCGGTATGTTCCATAGGGAACCAGCCCCAGTTTAATCAATGCCTGAAAACCGTTGCAGATGCCCAGCATCAGGCCGTCCCGGTTTTGCAGCAGATTGTTTACCGCGCCGGCAATTGCCGCCGAGCGCAGCACATTGGCAATAAATTTGCCGGAACCGTCCGGCTCGTCCCCGGCGCTGAAGCCGCCTGAAAGGGCGAGTATCTGCGCCCTGCCAATAGCGTCCGCCAACTCACGGATTGATTCCGCTATGTCCTGCCTGCTCTGGTTTCTGAAAATTACCAGATGCGTCTGCGCCCCGGCATTGCGGAATGCCCGTTCCATGTCCCATTCGCAGTTGGTTCCGGGAAAGACCGGCAGGACAACGAGCGGGGCGGCCTTTCCCTTGCCCGTTTTCTTGACACGGGCGGTTTTGTCGGGTATAGTTATAGTATCATTAAGAGCGGAAAGGCTTCCGGCGGGTATGGAATCCATACGACTGATGGTGGAAAGGCCGTCCACCAGTGATGTATAAGTCCGTATACTCTGTAATTGGGGATACGGATTTTTTTTGTTCATAAAAAATGATTTATAAAAAACCAGTTTGCCGTTTTCTGTTTTCCCAATCCCTATCACCGCCACACCATATTTTTCAGTCTTTTTGATAAAGATCAAGGATTTTCTGTTTTCGAATCGATTGTCCAGTTTGACATCATCAGGATTATTAATTAATTCTGGAATATTTGTATATTCAGCAGGATTAACTTCAGGATGATGATTTATCGCATGATCAATAAAATATCCTTTGCCGCAATACACCCGGTTATCCGAAATATCAGGGTCAAAAAAAGACAAATAGTTATAGGGTACAGAGGCAATGGGCTCAAGTTTATTTCCAAATAAAGAAAATAATGCTCCGCGAGTTTTCCCCTTTGCCTTTTCGATATTGTTATCTGAAATCCATTCCGTTATGCGTTCCTTCATCTGATGTAATTCAGTCTCGCTAGCGTTATCCGCAACCGTGCCGCCAGAGGAAAGTTGCGGGTATACTTTTACAAAGGGGGATTCGTAAGCGCGGCGAAGTTCCACAAGCGGCGTTTCGGCGGCTGTGCCGTTTTCCGCGTCCGTTATGCGAAATACCGTCTCTGCAACAAGGACGGCGGCGGGTTTCCATTGGGCGGCCTGATGCAGCATTTCGCTTACTGCGGAATTTTCCCGGTATAAGCCGCCGTCAATTTCAACAAGGACTGAGCCTTGATAAGCGGGGCATTCCGCAAGGGAAAAACAGCCGGGGTTTACATCGATTCCCGCAGTATTGCCAAAAGCCATAAGCGCAAGGCTTGCCGCAACGCCGCCTGAAAGCACCGGATACGCCGAGCGGACGCAGCCCGCCGTATTCAGCGCGGCAAGGGCGTTCATGTTTGCCTTAAAAATATCCCATTCACTGTGCGCCGCGTTTTCAGCGCCCTGGGCAAGCA
>JAITHQ010000030.1 GCA_031279925.1 Treponema sp.
CTGGGGGGTAGCCCGCAACGTAGTGCGGGCGAAGGGGGGGCCAGACCCTTGGCGGCTGTTTGCGGAACCGGTTTGGAAACTGGCCCCCCCTTGCTATTCTTTGGAAAAAAGGCGGCTGATAACCGCCCAGGGGGAATCGCTATCCCTTGCTGTGGCGCAGTAACTTGGTGGGTTTTTAGCCTGCCGCTGCCCCCGCTCCGCAGGCTTACAGCGAGCTTGTTTTTTGCGGGTCAAGTTTAGCCTAAGAGCCTGTTCAAATTGTGGATTTTTGCGGTCAATAAACCGCAAAAATCCCGATTTTCGGGCTCTTAGGGACGGGCTTGTTGATTTGAATCGCTGTGACATACCGCTGCGCGTTGACAGCCGCCCCAATTCCCCTTATTCTTGATATATGACCATGAGCCAATCCCTGGAGGACTACCTCGAAATGGTAAGTTTTCTTTCCGACGATGGGGATGTCCGGGTAACGGATATTGCTTCCCGGCTGGGGGTTTCAAAACCTTCGGTGCTTACCGCTCTTAAAATTATGGAAGGGCAGGGGCTTCTGGAGCATGAACGTTACCGTACGGTGAGCCTTACCCAGGAAGGAAAACGGCAGGCGGCGGATATTCGGGAACGGCACCGTTTCCTTACGGCGTTTCTGCGGGATATTATTGGGGTAAACGAAGAAACAGCCGAAAAAGACGCCTGTAAGATGGAACATATCCTTTCACTGGAAACCCTTAAAAAAATACGGTCTATGGTGCAATCAAAAAAGCGAGTCTAGCGCCGGTGCAGAACGGCGGTAAAAAATTTTCCCTTGGTATTATGGTTCGTGCCCAAAAATGAGTGCTTTCATGCAAAATGAATCCTTTGAAGCGTATTACCAAAATCTCTATGGCGGGCGCTGGAAGGTGCTGCGGGAAAGCCTTGTACAGGAGCATCCGGCCTTTGCCTTTATGGAAGGAGTAACCGAGCCGTATTTTATGGACTATGCCTCGGTGCTTGCCGCCCGCTCGCTGCGGCTGCCGGAACCGCGGGCGTTTAATGACGAAGGGGAACCGCCTGTCATTCTTGACGCCTGCGCCGCTCCCGGCGGAAAGTCGCTCGTAATTGCCGCCGGACTGCCGGCCCCGCTGTGGCTCCTTGCCAACGAGCGTTCCCCGGATCGGCGGCGCAGGCTTTCCAGGGCGCTGGACAGGCACCTAACCGGTGAACAGCGGGCCCGGGTACAAGTTTCCGGTTTTGACGCAGCCGCGGCGGGCAGCCGAAAAAGTGAACATGGCCGCTTTCAGGCGATTCTGCTGGACGCCCCCTGTTCCAGCGAGGCCCATGTACTCAGGGACAAAGCGGCGCTGGCTGCATGGACCCCTGCCCGTCCCCGTTTTCTGGCCCGGCGGCAGTGGGCCTTGCTCTCATCGGCGTTTCTGCTGCTTAAGGCCGGCGGCTCCCTGGTCTACGCCACCTGCGCCCTTACCCCGGAAGAAAACGATGGCGTGGCGCGGCGGCTGTTTGCAAAATACGGAGACGCGGTTGAACCGGACCTGCCCGTTTTTTCCGAAGGCGAGGCAACCGAATTTGGCAGAATAATCCTGCCTGACCGTTTTTGCATGGGGCCAATGTATGTCGCCTGTTTCAAGAAAACGAAAAAACAATAGGCCGATACTGATTGATATGGAACAAAACAGAACAGAACAGATAAAGCGAAAGTATAGAGCCTGTTGCAACAGGCTCTATAGAAACGCTATGGAAAAAACCGGCGAACCCGGTTAAAGTGGAATAATGAATCAGGATCAAATAAAAGAAAAACTGTTAGCGATAGAAGACGCCCCCCTGGAATTTTCCCTTATTTATTCGGGGAAAAAAAGCGCTAAGGTAAACGGGCTGTACAAGCCGGAAAGCCGGGAAATTATTATCCATAACCGTAATTTTGAACAAAACGCAAGTGGAGACAACCTGCTGTTGTACACGGCGATACATGAATATGCCCACCACCTGCATGCCTGTTCCCGTGGCGGAAAACTTTCTCCCCGCGCCCACACCTCGGAATTCTGGGCAATATTTCACGCCCTGCTGGAAAAAGCCGAAACAAAAAAAATCTACCGCGATGTGTTTGCCGACGCGCCCGAACTTGCCGGTCTTACCGAAACAATCCGAAAAAAATATCTGGCCGAAAATGGCAGCATAGTCAAGGAAATGGGCAAGCTGCTCCTTAAAGCCCACGATCTCTGCGTTTCCATCGGCGTCCGTTTTGAAGACTGGGTTGACCGCGCGCTGAGGATACCCCGTACCGCCGCGAACGTGGCGATTAAAACCTTTCAGTATGACATTAACCCCGAGGTAGGCGCGGACAATATGCGCTTCCTTGCCGGCATCCGCAGCAACAGCGACCGCAAAGCCGCCGAAACCGCCCTTGTTAAAGGCAAAAGCCCCGACACGGTAAAAATGGCCATACGGAAAGCCCCGGAAGCAGACCCCGCAGAGCGGCTGGAGCGGGAAAAAATGCGGCTTGAACGAACCATAGAGACCCTTTCCAAACGGCTTGAGGAAGTAAAAAAAGAACTGCACGGCGCGGGCCGCAGCTGAACCGCCAACAGCGTTCAGTCTGAGAGCCTGTTCAAAATCTGGAATTTTGGCGTTGCAAACGCCAAAATTCTACCTTGCAGGCTCTGAACATTCCCCGCCAAGCAGCCGTATCCGGGCCAGAATGTAATCAAGCTGGTCCTGGTTAAGTATCACCCGGCAATACGGCCCCAAACGTTCAGCAGGGTAACTGCCCCTGCTGACAAAACGGCGGCCCAAACCTTTGGTATACCAGTACACCAGGGCAATATCATGGCCGCTCAATTCAATAGCGGTAAAGCCTTTCCTGCCAATGGCGCAGCCTGAGTTAAAAAGGCAGGGTACGGGCAATTCGTCGCCATAGAGACTCTGCCGCAGCACATCGCGGCGCTCCTTGCGCTGCAGTTTGCCTAAGTCCCGGCGCAGCGCCATCACATCGCTTTCTATCCGCTCCCGATCCCCTTCACCGGAAGCGGGGTAATCGCGGCAGAGCCGTTCAATTTCAAACTTGATGTAGTCAAAGCGCCCCAGTGACTCGAACAGGGGGCGGTGGGTGTGCCCGATAATCGAAATGCAGTTGTGCTCCAGCGAGAACCGGTAAGCCTCTTTTTCCACATGGTAGCGCCGGTAGGGGCTGCGGGCCGATGAAATATTTGGTATGCCAAATGGTTTTAGTACATACCGGATACCCGCGCCAAGCAGCTTGTTGTACCGGTTATAGAACACTGAAGATTGATGCCCGTGGTACACATAGGCGGGAATTACCCTGGTGTTGATTTGGATCACTGTGTACAGGGGATAGGGATAGGATTTTTTGAACAAAAGCGATTCATCGTGATTGCCGATAATTTTGTACAGCCGGTTATTCGCGGCAAATAAATTGAATACGGTGAATACCCGCCGCCAGCGTTCCTGTATGCTCTCCAGCGAATGCCGCTGCAATTCTTCAATATCGCCGTTCAATATAAGGTTCCAGCCCTTTTTAAAATAGTAGTCTTCTAGCGCGGTGGTAAGCAGTTCCCCGTTACCGGCGAAATCATCCCTTCTGCCGGTACCCATGTGAAGATCGCTGACTACCAGGGCCTTGCCGCCCCAGGAAAGATCGAGTACGGCGTCGCTTTCAAAGGACCGGTTACTGATGTCTTTAAAGAAAGAAGTTTCCACCATGCCAATACCAGCGTAGCCCTTGCGGCGTCTTTTTACAATACGGGTCTTATGATATGCTGGGGGAGCGCCGATTAATGCAATCTGGAATAATTCCGCGTTGCTTTATTCGTGCGGAGGGTTTAAGAGCTGTTTAAAATCTGGAATTTTGGCGTTGCAAACGCCAAAATTCTACCTTGCAGGCTCTAATATCCCGTCCCTTAGGGCGGGCTAGTTGATTGGGGAAGCGCTGGTTAAATCCAATCGAGGATAACAATCAATGTATCTTACCCAGAAAAACCAGTTTCAAGGAGCATAACATGCGTTTGAACGACCGGGAATTGCAAAACCGCGTCCAGTGGGAAAAGGCCGGAATAGTACTGCCCCGCTTTGACCGGGCGGCCATGATACAGGCGACAATGGCCTTCCCTGAATGGATTCATTTTGGGGCGGGTAATATCTTTAGAATTTTTCCCGCCGCGCTGCAGCAGCGCCTGCTGGAAGCGGGCATCGAGCGGACCGGCGTCGTGATGGTGGCGGGCAGGGACGGCGGCATCATCGAACAGGTGTTCAAGCCCTGCGATAACCTTACCCTGGCGGTTACCCTCAAGGCGTCGGGCGCTATTGAAAAAAAAGTGATCGCCAGTATCGCCTGTTCCTTCTGGATGGGTAAAGCCGAAGACTTTGAAACATTGAAGGGCATGTTCCGATCCCCTTCTCTTAAAATGGCAAGCCTTACTATTACCGAAAAGGGCTACAATATACGGGACGGCAAGGGCGATCTTCTTCCCGGCACGGAGGAGGATTTTGCCCGCGGGCCCGCGGGCGGGGAAGGCTTTGCGCCCGCAGGCTATATGGCCAAAATCGCCGCCCTGCTGTACGGGCGTTACCTTGCAGGCGCAAAGGCTGGCCGGCTTTTGCCCCTTGCCCTGGTCAGCATGGACAACTGTTCCCATAACGGAGACCGGCTCTTTACCTCGCTGGAAGCCTTTGCCGCCGCCTGGGTTGAAAGGGGCCTTGCCGAAAAAGGGTTCCTGGAATATATCCGCAACCGGGATATGGTCGGCTTTCCCTGGTCCATGATCGACAAAATTACTCCCGGCCCGGACCAGGGCGTCAAGGCTATGCTGGAAAAGGACGGTTTTGAGGACACAGGCTTGTACAGCAAAACCACGCCGACCGCTCCTTTTGTCAATGCCGAGGAACCGCAGTACCTGGTAATCGAGGACGCCTTTCCGGCGGGAAGGCCGGCTTTGGAACAGGCCGGGGTTCTCTTTACCGGCAGGGACACGGTAGACAAAGTTGAAAAGATGAAGGTCTGTACCTGCCTTAACCCCCTGCACACCGCCCTTGCGATTTTTGGCTGCCTTTTGGGCTACACCCGGATCAGCGAAGAAATGAAAAACAGCGATCTGGTAAAGCTGGTGGAAAAAATCGGCTATGTTGAAGGGCTTCCGGTGGTAAGCGATCCAGGAATAATTTCGCCTCAAACATTTATTGATGAAGTTATCAAGGTGCGGTTTCCCAACCCCTTTATGCCGGATACGCCGCAGCGGATAGCCAGCGACAGTTCCCAAAAGATACCCATCCGCTTTGGTGAAACTATCAAGGCATATTGTGCCGGCGATACCCTTAAGGCTGCGGATTTGCGGTTTATTCCCCTGGTCCTTGCCGCCTGGCTGCGCTACCTTATGGGCTTTGACGACGAGGGCAAACCCTTTACCGTAAGCCCCGATCCCCTCTATGCCGGTCTTGCGCCCCTGCTTGCGGGAATTAAACTGGGCGATGCCGGTCCCTTCCACACCGCTGTTGAGCCGATTCTTTCGGATCCAAAAATATTCGCGGTGAACCTGTACGAGGCGGGCCTGGGCGAAAAGGTTGAAAACTATTTTGCGGAGCTTGTAGCAGGGCCGGGGGCCGTCGCAAAAACCCTGCGGAAGTATGTATAAGAGCCTGTTCAAAATCTGGAATTTTGGCGTTGCAAACGCCAAAATTCTACCTTACAGGCTCCAAAAGAGCCCGGAAATCGGGATTTTTGTGGTCTATTGATCGCAAAAATCCACAATTTGAACAGGCTCTAAGGAACGCCGCGCTATAGGGACCACCAGGGCAAGCGCACCATGCAATATGCCGCTCCAAAGCGAAAGCACGATGCGCCGGGCTTGCTGCCGCGAACTTGTCCAGGATTGCGCTGATTAAATCAGGTCTTTTAAACACAGTCCACGGAGAACCTATGATTTAGATTATCGGGAGAACGTGGTACTCTGGCCTGACGGGGCCAGGGAGCCGGTGGAAGGCTGATCCGCGTAGTGAGGAAAACCCGCGAGGGAGGAACCT
>JAITHQ010000082.1 GCA_031279925.1 Treponema sp.
ATAATGCCAACCGAAAGCAGCATCTGGTTAATCACCCCCTCCTGATTCAGCATCACCTTGAAAATCAGCATGGAGACCAGGCCCGGCACGGCCCAGGGCAGAATGAAAATCGCCCGCCAGAACGAGCGGAACTTTACCGCCTTTGCCCGCAAAATTAATGCCTGGAACAGGCCGAAGGCGTAGGATGAAAAAGTGGCAAGAAAAGCCCAACTTACCGTCCAGATAAAAATCTGCACAAAAGTGCTGCCCCAGATTTTGACACCGATGATGCGCCCAAAAGTTTCAAAGCCCGTCCATTCAACCAGTTTGCGGGGCGGAATAAAATTGGCGTTGAAGTTGGTAAAGGCTACCAGAATTGAAAAAATAATGGGAACCAGGGAAATGAACAGTACCAGTAAAATACCGGGAGTGATCATGATGTACTCAAAGGCGTTTTTCCACAAATCGCGGAAATACTGAACGCTGGAAATTTCGATTCCCGCTTCGATTTTTTGCCGTGTTTTGTATGCGTCACGGATATTCCATATCCAGATTGCGCCAAACAGGAACAATGCCAAAACCGCGATAATGCCGCCCAGCATCAGCATAATCGAATGATCGTACACCGCCGCGGCGTGGACACGGGGAATACTCCCCAGCGTAAACAGGCCCCAAATCCCCTTGATAAAAAATCCGTAGTTGTGAATGTCGCCTAACAGCTCCGGGATTTTGCCAATAAAAATTCCCCAGTCAAGCCGCCCGGCTGTCTCCACGGTGTACCGCGCCGCGTTTCGCCACACGCCGCTGGTTAACAGTTCTATACTGATCAAAATTACCTGCAAAAGGAAAATGATCAGCGCCTTGATTTTCTGTTTATTGATAAACTGCCCGCTGCCCCAGACAATGGCGGAAAAAATTGCCGCTATATTTTTCATTATCATCACTCCTTTTTTAATCGCTCCAGAAACGGGATTTTCCCGCCATCATCAGGGCGGTGTCGTAAGTGTCCATCGCTTTTTTCTGGGCTTCCGCAGTAGAAAGCTGCTTGTCCCAGGTAAAAGTGAAAAGCGCCTTCTGCGCGTCCCACATCTGGTTCACTTCGGGAATAGTCGGCATGGGGTCGGCGTAGGGGGCCTGTTCCATAATGCCCCGCAGCAGCACATCATCCCGCAGCCCTTCAATGCCGCCGATGTCTTTGTACGCGGCAAGTTTGCCCGTTACCTTAAACTGAATCGTTTCGCCTTCCACACTCGCAAGAAAATCCACAAAGGCGCGGGCCGCGTTCACGTTTTTCGTATAACTGGAAACAGCCGCCACAATATTGCCGCTAAAGCAGCGCGGCTGCCTTCCCCCAATCGTGGGCAGTTTTGTTATGCCAAATTGTATGCCGTTTTTCTTCGCGTCGCCAATTGCCCAGGGGCCGGTAATGGTAAAAGGAACCTCTCCCCGCTGAAAAGCCGCCACCGTAGCGTCCCAGGTTGCGTCCGCGGTATTCACATTGTAGTAATTCCGCAGGCTGGTATAAAATTCCACCCCCTGCCGGGCGGCGTCGCTGTCAAAACCGGGGCTGCGAAAATCGTCCATGTCCGGCCCAAAAAGCTGCATCCCAAAGGCCGTCAGAAAAAAATAATTATGATAGGAATCGTCAACCTGCCAGCGCAGGGCGTATTTATGCGCCGCCGGATTGTTCCACCTTTTGGCAAAGGCGATCACTTCCTCAAAGGACTGGGGAACCGGCGTGTTCCCCAAAAGTTCTTTATTATAGAAGAAGGCGATGTTTTCGGTGGAGATGGGAACCGCGTACAGTTTCCCCTTCGGAAGTGCAGGTTTTAACCGCCGCGTCCAGCAGGAGCTGCGAATATTTTTGTTGCAGCTCCGGCGGGAAGGGCAGGCAAATGTCGTCGATAATGGCGTTGCCAATATGATCATGGGGCATTAAAAAAACGTCAGGCCCAATACCCGCCGGGCCGTCCAGCGAGACCTTGCCCCGGGCGTCAACATTGCCCACGTTTTCATACTTGATGACCACATCCGGGTATTTTTTATTGAAACCCTCGATTACCGCCTTTGCCCAGTCGTTGTTGTCCATCCAGACCAGCAAGGGGCCGGAGACCCGTCCTTCCGCTGTCTGTTCCGCCGCAATGTCTTTTGCGGCGCGGCTGTAGGCCCCTTTAACAATAAGGGCCGAAATACCGGCAATAACCAGCGCAAGGAGCAGTAAAGCCCCCACCCCGCTTGCCGCCACAACAATTTTTTTCATGCGTGCCTCCTGATTTTTTTATGAATAAAAGCCATATAAAATTAAGTTTAATACATTTTTTTAAAAAAAGAAAAAAAATTTAAAAAAATAATATAAACCCTTCTGAGGATTCAGAATCTGAAGGCCAGGGAAGCGATTATTAAAAGGGTAGTCCAGGGCTCTGCCTTTTCAGCTTATCTATTATTTATGTTACGCAAAAACTGTATAAAATATCGCTGGATTCCCTCCAAAATGCTCAAATTTATGTATTTTTTTACAAATTTAAGGCGTATCTTTAAATGTAAAATTGCCTTTATTTAAGGCGGGATATTAAGGAAACACTTATTGAATCGACGCCGGGCCTTCGGTCTGCAATCAGCAAAAAAGTTGATTTTTTGAATTACTGTTATAAACTACCAAAAATATTAATATAATTCAAATTCGGGGAATTTATAAAACTGAAATTTTGTAATTTCCTCATTGATTATAGAACGTTTTCTGCTTCAAAGAATCGTGCATTTGTGCGAAGAATCTATCGGTATTGTAGCACACCTAAAAACATGTTGAATTAGCAGCTTCGCCCTTCATGGGGATGTATTTGGTCATCAAATTTTTTGCCTTTGCAATGCAGGTATTATCATGGTATGAATACCGATAAAACCATGCCAGGAAAAGGTTCTCGTTTAGAATTACTGTTGAAAATTACCAAAAGTATTAAAATCCAAACACCTTGTCCTGAGGGGCGGGCTATTAAACCTCTTCGCTATGAATAACGCTTCTTGTGCATGGGCAAAAACAGGCTGCTGGTTTGTGAATGGTCTTAAACGCATTTGTTATGAAGAATTGCATTGAGTATTATGAATATTATTTACAGGGTGAAAAAAGTTGAATTTTCGAATTACTGGCAGAAATTACCAAAAAAATAAAAAAAGAACAACTTTTTATAAAAAAAACTTTTCTTTATTTTGGAAGTGGTACTATATTTAAATTATTGGGATTTGTTTCAATAGCAAAATTGAAACAAATTAATTAAAAAAAGCTGAAATTTGGTTTTAAACCAAGGAGGCAAACAATGAAAAAAACGTTGGGTCTATTCGTTCTGGCATTCACATTATCTTTCTTAATGTCTTGCCCGACTCCATCCAGCCCTTCAAACAAGAAGGTTATTAGCGTTACCGTTACTCCAAAGAACGGCCAAACGGTTGATAAGGGCGGAACAAAGGAATTTACAGCCCTTGTGATCGTTCAGGGCGGGGCGTCTGCGGCAGTAACCTGGGATGTTACTGCCGATCCTTCCGGTATTTTGGCAGCCGGGACAAAAATTGACAGCAATGGAAAGTTGACCGTTGCGGCGGACGAAACAGCCGTAAAGTTAAAAGTAACGGCAACGTCCACTGTTGATAAATCCAAAAAGGGGTCCGCCACGGTAAATGTAACGTCTGTGGATAATCCCCCCAAGGTGAACAGCGTTACTGTGGATCCAAAAGGTGTAACGGTGAACAGGGGCGAAACAAAGGAGTTTACGGCGACGGTGGCCGTTGAAGGCAACGCGCCTGTAAGCGTAACATGGGATTTAAGCGGCAACACAAAAAATGGAACAATCATTGCGCCGCTGGAGAATGATTCCAACAAAGCCACCTTGACTGTCGCGGTGGATGAAACCGCCAATGCCCTTACGATAAAGGCAAAATCCACGTACGATAATACCAAAACGGATAGTGTAACAATAACGGTACTCGATCCCGGCAATCCCAATAATCCGCAGGTAACAGGCGTAACTGTTAACGCTGAAGGCGGTGTAACAGAAGTACTGCGGAGCAAAACTCTGCGTTTTACTGCAAGTGTAACGGCTGCAGGCGGGGCCTCAACAGAGGTTGACTGGTCAATTACTACTACCGGGAAACATGTTGACACGATCATTGCCGGCGGGGTTTTAACTGTGGCGGCCTACGAGCCGCTGAACGCCTTGACCATAAAGGCAGCGTCCAAACATTCTCCCAATGTATTTGACGAAAAGACCGTCAGCGTACGCTACAACAAAATGTATATTATAGGGGATGATTTTGGCGGCTGGTCCCCTGACGCGGCGCCAGGTTCCGCTACAGGGATCGAAATGGTCAAAAGCACGGATGGCGTTTACACCTGGACAGGCAAAATGACCAAAGATAAAACATTTAAATTCCACGATGATTTGATACAAAACTGGGATACCGGAAACTGGTTTGTCCCCATGGAAAACAACAGGGGCGCAACCGGCACTGTGGATGTAGTTTTGGAAAAGGTCAGTGGCTCCAATGCGTTCTTGGTAACTTCCGCTTCAGGCAGGTACACCATTACTCTTAATACTCTTGTTAAAAAAGCAACGTTTGCCGCATCCCAGGCGGATATTGGCGACGTAACGATTAACTGGAGCATCGCAGATGAAGGCGACAGTTTAACCCTTACCGGTAATACGCCGTTCCTTGTTTGTAAAACCGGGGGTATTGCCAGTGTAACCGTTTCCCTTAGTACTGCCGGTTATACCTGTAAATGGTATGTGGACGGCGTACAGAAAGGAACAAGCGGAGATATTGCCATTAATGCCACCGATTATGCCCTTGGCGGGCACGAACTGTTGTTGGTAGCAACAAACAACAGTAATGTTTCGTGGACAGCCCCGTCTGTCAAATTCACGGTAACAAAGCAGTAAGAGGAGAGGAAAATGAACACTCGAACAAAAAAAGTATATAAACTGATAACGGTTTTTGCGGCGCTTGTGCTATGCGTCATTGGCTGCAACAATATATTACAACCCAAAGCAGGAGGGGCGGCCCCCAATATCGATCAAGGCAAAGGGCTTGTGCAGATAAACATTGGAACAGTAGCGGGGCGCACTCTGCTGCCCGCTCAGGCGGATTTACTAATTGACGAATGGACGCTGACATTTACCCCGGCGGCAGGTAATCCCTTAACTACCCAAACAATCATAAGGCCAAGCCTGAGCCAGCCGGTGCAAATTGAAAAGGGGGAATGGGCGCTGTCGCTTGAGGCGAAAAAAGACGGAACAGTAATTGCAAGCGGAACCGCATCCGGTACTATTACCGTCACTAGCGGTCAGGCCGCCAGCGCAACAGTATCGCTGGTATTCGCAAGCCCCGCTTCGGGCAGCGGCAGCCTGAACTGGAATATTACCGACAGCAGCAGCCTTACAACAGGCGATGTTAAAATAGAACTGCTGCCCTTGAACGGCGGCACGGTACAGGAAATAGGAACCGCTCTTACCGGAAACAAAAATAACATAGCCGCCGGGTATTATCTGATAACGGTAATCCTTACCCGTGACGGGAAAAAGGCGCTTAAAAGCGATGTAGCCCACATTTACAAAGACCAAACCACAAAACTTGCCTGGACATTTGTTGCGGCAGATTTCCATGCGGCGGAAAAAATCTGGCTGGTTGGCGGAATGAACAGTTGGACTCTTCCCGGTACTTTGATGACCGATCTAAATCATGACGGTTCCTTTGAGTGGGAAGGCGATGTTACCGGAACCGGGGACTCCCTGTGTTTCCGCTTCAGCCTGCTGGATACTTCCGGCTGGTTTGATACCGATAATGGCCACAGCGGCGACAACAAATGGTGGGGGCACTGGTTCGCGCCGCAGAATCCCGGCAATACTACGGCAGCGCTTAATACCGGTATTCCCCTTACATATTATCATTATACCAACCCGGATACAGCCAAATGGGAAATTTCCCCCGGCTGGTACAAAATAAGCCTTGATCCGCTTGCAAAAACGTTTAAGGCTGAAAAGCCTGTTATTGTCGAGTCGGTAACGGTAAATGGCGATAGTACAATCACCGCTGGACAAAACAAAACCTATACCGCCGTTGTTGGCGGTAAAAACACTGACAGCGCCCAGGGCGTAACATGGTCAATTACAAGCTCCAGCCCCGGCGGAACTGTTGCCGCGGGAACATCTATTAATGCATCTACCGGCGTATTGACAATTGCCCAACTCGAAACAGAAACAGGCGTGACTATCCGGGGAACGTCAACTCATACCGGTTCAAAATATGGGGAAAAATCAATAACCATTGCTCCCTTAACCACCGGCAATGCAAATATTACCTGGAACCTTGCAGCAGACCAGGGCGGCAGTTTAAGCCTTACTGGCAGCGCGCCATTCACTGTATACAAAACAAGCGGTACTAATTCTGCAACTGTTTCAGTCATCGCTGTCGGCTATAGCTTCGAGTGGTATGTAGACGGCGTATCAAAAGGGACGAACGATTCTATTACCATTGATTCCAACGATTATGCCCTTGGCGGACACGAGTTGTTGTTGATTGCAACAAACGGCAGCGTTCCGTGGACAGCTCCGCCTGTCAAGTTTACTGTAGCCAAGTAGCAAGAGGAGGGCATAAAAATGAAAAACCTGAAAGACAGGGCAAATAAACTGATAACAGTTTTTGCGGTGTTTGCGCTTGCGTTATGCGCCGCCGGCTGTAACAATATTTTGCAGCCCAAAGCAGTATCCCCCGGCACCGATTCGGGCAAGGGGCTGGTGCAGATACACATTGGGACAGTAGCGGGGCGCACCCTGCTGCCTGCCCAAACAGATCTGCATATTAACCAATGGGTAATTACGTTTACCGCAGCGGGAAGCAATCAGCGGCCCAGCCAAACGTTTACCGGGGCAGACCTAAGCCAGCCGATGCAGGTTGAAGAGGGGGAATGGGCGCTGTCGCTTGAGGCGAAAAAAGACGGAACAGTAATTGCAGGCGGAACCGCTTCCTCCAATATTACTGTTATTACCGGTCAACAGGTCAGCGCGACAGTAACGCTGGTGTTCACTGCCCCCGGCGGCGGCGCGGGCAGCCTGGAGTATACCATTACGAATAACAGCGGAATAACGCCCTATTCCGATGGTATAAAAATTGAACTTACGCCATTAAGCGGCGGCGGTACACCCGAAACCATTGGTTCCACTCTTACCGGAACCAAAAGTAATATAAACGCCGGATATTATCTGGTATCCGCTACACTTTCCGGTGACGGGAAAAAGGCGCTTAAAAGCGACGTAGCCCACATTTACAAAGGCCAAACCACCAAACTGAATTGGACATTT
>JAITHQ010000084.1 GCA_031279925.1 Treponema sp.
CACCCGGGGGTCCCGTATTACCGAAAGATATGCCGTCAAGGGCGCTATCCGCTCCGTTTCCCTTCCCATTCTCCCTTTATATCACTACCTGCGCTTTTTTTATATGCGCTGGCCCTGCGCCGTACCTCATTCAAGGTCTCTTCCTTATACTTTTTCTTGTACACGAGTAAAAAGAATGAAGAATGACTCGGTTTCAAAACTCCAGTCTAATAAAACAGATTAAAAACGCAGGGCCTCTACCATGTACCGAATATCGGGACCGTCTTCAGACTGCCGCTTCATCTCAATTACAAAGACAAGCGAACCGCTGTGTGGAGCAATAAGCGCCTTTTTAATACGGTAAGAGGAAATATGGGGCCGCTTTAGATCGGGCGTGCCAATGACATAGGTTTTTTCCTGTCCGGCATCAGAAACACGAGTCAGTTTAATATGAAATGAAGAAGTAAGGCCGGCTCCGCTGCCACTCACTGTTTCAAGCAGCCGCGCCTGATACGAAAAACCGGATTCAAAATCCCTGAATTCGATAGCTTCCCCCGCATAGGCAGGATCCCCCTCCAGGGCTATGTACAGCGGCTGTCCCTGATTGGGAAAATTAATACCATATTGATCGACCAGCGCTGCGTTTCGGGTAATAATCCGGTACAACGCGCCTGAGCCATCCTGTCCGGCAACTATCGGACTGTCATGCGTGTAGGAAACTTTACCGCCAGAAACAAAATCGTTACGGCTTATATCAACTACAAAAAGGTCCGCCCAGGGTTTTAGACCCCCGGATTTAACGCCGTATTGGGCAAACATATAAATATTGCCGTCATGCGAGAAACCCAAATCTACAAAAGAAGCTGAATCACCGGCGTAGACCAGAGCGGCGCGCCAAACCAATAATCCTGCCCAGATAAGAAAATACTTCTTAACTAACATGAAAATCTCCCCTCTTCTCTATGATTATCGGATTCCTTAAACAAGTCTTGAGAAAAACCGCTATAATGGGTATGCTTACTATATGACCCTGTCCAGCAGGAACATTTTTTTTAAAACCGGCATAATTTTCACATCTCTCTGCTTTTTGGTCTTTCTTGCCGCTTCCATCACGGTGCTTCCAGTGTACCCCGCCATGGAAATGGAGATAGCCCGCCGCTCCGGAGGTTTTTTTCAGGCGCTTACCGGACATATTTTTAATGCAAACCTCTATGCGGTTCATGTTTCTATGGCAGTTTCAGTGTTGTATGCCTTTCTAACAATGATTCTGATTTACTATTTTTTTGAAAAAACCCAGTCGCCTGAGATTCTGTTTATTGCGTTTTTTACGGTTTCTTTTTCTTTTGAAGAAATACGGCTGATCCTTCCCCTGGGGAGGATGTACGACATTCCTTCACTGTACCTGCTGATGATTTTCCGAATTCTGCTTTTTGGCAGATATTTTGGTATTTTTTCACTGTTTGCCGCCAGTGTTTATGCCGCCGGCCTTGAAGTGCAGAAACAGCGGAACATTCTGCTGGTAATCTCTGTGGCAACCATGGTTATTGCTCTGGGGGTTCCCATTGATACCCAAACATGGGATTCCAGCCTTAATATGATCAATGGCTACCTGTCCATGTTCAGGCTGATTGAAGCCGGAACATTCCTTATTACGGTGATTAGTTTTCTTATTGCCGCCTGGTCACGGGGGTCCCGGGAATTTGTTTTTATCAGTGCCGGAACCGCCCTGGCGTTTTTGGGCAGGAATATGCTGCTTTGCGCCGATACCTGGGCCGGCCCCATTCTTGGCGTTTTACTGCTTGCTACAGGAACATGGTTTATTTGCACAAAGCTGCATAAAGTGTATCTGTGGCTGTGAGGGCTAATTTTTACCAGCGCTGTAAGGCCAACTGGGCTACCATCCCCACTGTTACAGGAAGGGCAAGATTGTCGTAATCTTCCATAGGAAGAGCTTCTACCGCCATAGCGGTAAAGGCGGCAATCAGTGCAATGCTGAAGCTGCGCGAAACCTGGTAAGTACAGAACAAAACTGCGGCAAAGCAGGCCAAAGAACCTTCAACACTCTTGCCGCAAAGGAAAGCAGGACGTATTTTACCGAAGGATTTTCCAACCAGACTGGCAAGGCCATCGCCAAACGCAAGGGCGTAAATGCCAATGGAAGCAGCCGGGGAAGGGTACAGGAGCAAGGCAAGCAAAGCGCCCAAACCCAACGTTACCGGCCCCAGCACAAAATGCCCAAGGTCCCGTGTTCGTGAAGCCATCCGGGTAAGTGATGAAATAACGGGAACCTTGACGCCAGACATCCTGAGAATTTCCATATAAGTATAGCCCAAAGTACCGATCATCAAGAAGAAAACAGTAAAAGTGCGGTTAAATACGGCCAGGGATGGAGTAAGGGCGACAAGGAAGTGTATTGATTTTCTGACTATTTCGGTCTTGAGTTCCGCAAAAATAACCGCCGTTCCACCAAAGTGGACGGCGGAAGGAGGAAAAACGGAACTTTTTTGAATATCAACTTTATTCATACTCTTTGTATAGCAATTTCCATGCCAAGCCCTCTATGTCAAATTAAAGCCATTGGTCTGTTTATAACTATATATAATATAAAGAATTACAATTGAAACAACAAGGGCCTTTTAATTTCAATTTGAATATGTATAAAAAATGATACGATACCTATTCAAAAAATACTATGACATTAAAAAACGGTTTATCGCGCCGAATTGCGTGACCCTTTGCACCTGCAAAAAGCAAATGTTAGAGCCTTGCCTGTTCGTTATAGCCTTTTCGCCCAAAATTACGTAGTATAGTAACATGAAGATTTTACGCGCTGTAATGATCGGCGATGTGGTGGGCGAGCCAGGGCTTAAGGCGCTGGAAAAGCGGCTGCCGCAAATAATAGAGGAACATACTGTGGATTTTACCGTGGTGAATGGTGAAAACGCCGCCGATGGCTTTGGTATAACCGAAGCGGCGTTTAAACGGATTGTTGCAGCCGGGGCCGATGCGATAACGTCGGGGAACCATGTCTGGGAAAAGCGGGATTTTTGGGATATGCTGGAAACCGATGACCGGGTGCTGCGCCCGGCAAATTACCCGGAAGGTTCAGCAGGGCGGGGCTGGCTCTGCACCGAAAAGGCGGGGTTCAGTTGGATATTGATTAATTTGCAGGGCAGGGAATTGATGAGCCTTATTGATTGCCCGTTTCGCTGTTTTGACGGAATCGCACGCCGTATTTTAACATCGGCCTCAACCGGCCACAACATTTTTGACAGCGATGGAGGGGGTATTGTCCCCGGCATTTTCCCGCTTATTATTGTCGATTTTCACGCAGAATCCACCCGCGAAAAAGAAGCCCTTGCCTACTACGTTGACGGCAGGGCGGCTTTGGTTGCCGGAACCCATACCCATGTACAAACCGCCGATGAACGAGTGCTGCCAAAAGGAACCGCCTATATCAGCGACCTTGGCATGACCGGCATTGCCAACAGCGTAATTGGCATGGATGTAAAGATATGCCTTGAACGTGCGCGTAAACAGGTTTTGTACCGCATGGAACCCGCCGGCGAAGGCAGCCCAGAATCGGCGGGGGCAACTGTTCAGGGTATTATTGCCGAACTGGATGCGGATACCGGCAGGGCGGTATCAATACAACGGTTGTAGAAAAACAAATGCGGCGGTCTTTTTCCCCACGCTTGCTGCATTTACTTTTTCGCCATGAAAATACAGGAATTAAAGAATTGTATCTTTTCCCTGAAACCGGGAGCATAGTCTGCGGTATAGAACCGCCGCTTGCCGCAAAAAAAGCCCGTTTTGCCTGCATACGGGGCAAAACGGGTGCTTGTTACGACTCCAGCCGTTCCGCTTGGGGGAGCGGTTGGGGCGGGTTTGGCTTATGGGTTGACGGCGCGCCGCTGCGCCCACAGCGCCGGTGATAGTACCGCCATTTTTGTTGATTATGCCGTTGTTGGCTACTGTACCGGTGGAGTTTTCCAGTATGCCGCCTATGGATGTTGATCGTGTTTTTGTTGAGCAGAGTGTTACCGGCATGATTAATGGTAACCATGCCGTTAAGATCGATTATGCCATCGTTGGCGAGCGTCTTGCCGCCGGTGTTTAACAATTTAAAGTTCATGTTGGGCGGAACGGTGAGGGTTGCCGTGGCGGGGAAGGTTAAAAAACTGATAAGGCTGGAGCCAAGATCAACGTCACTACCCACAAGGATGCCGTTTGGTAGATCACTGCTGGGACGGTTGTTTATGGAACTGGCAAAGATGATCGGCTTGTTATTGACGGTAACGGTTGCAAGGGCAGCGCCGTTCCCCGATCCTGTACCGGCACTTACGCCTGTTGCATAGACCGTACCGCCACTGATGATAATGTTTCCGCCGCCGCCGCCTTCGGCACGGATAAAAAGTAAATGCAGCGGACCTGGGTTTGGACGCGCTCCCCATTCCCTACTTTCCCCTCCCATGCTATGCTGATTACCTATGAAACCTGAAAACGCCGCCGCCGTTCTGCTGGAAGGCGCGGAGCGGATTATCAAAGGAAAGCGCAATTTTATTGAGCTGTTGGTTGCGGCTGTTTTTGCCGGCGGTCATGTGCTTATCGAGGATAATCCGGGGCTGGGCAAAACTACGGTGGCAAAAACGCTGACAAAACTGATTGACGGCGGCAAAAAGGGGCTGGTCTTTAAGCGGATTCAGTTTACCCCCGATCTTCTGCCCTACGATATTACCGGCGTTGACGTGTTCGATCCAAAATCGCTTAAATTCCGTTTTATCCCCGGCCCGGTGCTGGCCAATATTGTGCTGGCCGATGAAATAAACCGCGCCACGCCCAAAGTGCAGTCGGCGTTGCTTGAAGTAATGGCCGAGCGGCAGGTGACAATCGGGCAGGCTACCCACCGTCCGCCGGAACCTTTTTTGGTAATCGCCACCGAAAACCCCATTGAAAGCGAAGGAACGTTTCCTCTGCCTGCGGCGCAGCTTGACCGCTTTATGCTGCGCCTTTCCATGGGCTACCCCGACCGCACGGCGGAACTTGCCATTCTGGACGAAAACCCCGCCGGGGAGGGGCTTGCCAAACTTGAGCCGGTGTTGCGCCTAACGAATTTTATGGACGCTAAAAAAGCCGCCGCCGCCGTGTTCTGCCACCAGGCGCTCAAAGAGGCCATTGCGGATATTATCCGTGACACACGGATTCACAAGGGCTTTAGTTTGGGGGCAAGCCCCCGCGCCGCCCTGCATCTGCTTGAGGCGGCAAAGGCCCTGGCGCTGGTACGAGGACGCAATTATGTTATTGATGAAGATATTTCAACACTGGCCGCGCCGGTACTGGCGCACCGCCTGAGACTGCGCGACCCCCGCGCCCAGGGGGATAAATTTATCCGGGAGATTTGCCTTGCCCGAATCGATGGAATCAAAACAGAATGAAAAGGGCATAGCGCAGGCCGTGTTCTCTCCCCAAACAATGGGAATTTTTGTCTTGCTGCTTATTGTGCTTTCGTTTATTGCCGGGGCGGTGCGGCAGGAATTGGCGCTTACCCTTTCAGGCGCGGTGTTCCTTGCGCTGTGGGGATACTGCCTGCTTATGACGCTGCTCATTGCCCTGATGTATCGCCGCCGTGTGCGCCGCGTTTCGATTCAGGTAAGCCCCAGGGAAATCGCGGCAGGGGAAGAGTCCCAAATAGTATATACTGAAAATAACTGGACAAGCGGCAAACCAAATGCAGCCGTTCAGGTTACGCATAACGAAACGGCTGGCCGCATACGTCCGTTTTTTCAAATGCCAGGCGTTTTAATCCGCTGCCGCCTGCTCTTGTCCACCAAAGACATGCGCCGTATTCAGCGCGACTTTAACCCCCAGCCAATGCGCGGCGGAAAACCGGTTCCCCCCTTTGCCAGGCGGACGGAACCATTTGACGTACCGTTCCGTGGGGCTTATTTTTCCGCTTATGATGAATTCGCCGTTTTTGATGCGTTGGGTTTTTTTCGCTTTGCGTGGCGTATTCCCCACGCAAGCGGCGTCCGTCTTTTGGCAAGCCCGGCGGCGGCGGACGAGCCGCTTCCCCTGAATGCCCATGCCGGGGAATCGAACCGGCTGCCGGATTTTTCCTTTCAGCGTACCGATACGTTAATTGATCACCGCCCCTATGTTCCTGGCGACGATCCTCGCCGGATTAACTGGAAACTCTACGGCCACGGAGGCGAGTTGTTTGTCCGCGAAGGCGAGCGGGAGCCGCCGCCCCATTCCAATATTATCATTTTAATTGATACCGAATATGATCCCCTGCTGTACACCGCCTGCGCCGCCCGGCAGGGCATTGACCTGCTCTGTGAAAACGCCCTGGCCGCCGCGCTCGCCTCTGCCGAATCCGGCGCGGACGCATTGATTGGCTATACCGGCGGGAACGGAACCGGGGCCGGGTATCTGCACGGGAATTCCCCGGCGGAATTGGCAACCGCCCTGGCATGGCCTGCCGCGCTTCCCATGCCCGCCGGATCGGACTTGCCTGCCGCGCCGGAAGACCGGGGTATTCTTATTCTGGCCCTGCCCAGGGCAAGCGCCCAACCAACCGCCCTTGACCGCTTTTTGCGGGACTTTGCAAACCGCGTCTGTGAAAAAAAACAGAGCCAAGCCGCCGAGTTGGTTTTTTTGTATACAAGCGATTCCGCAAGCGGCGGCGATTCGGTCTTTAACGAGCGGGCCGCCGCCGCTGAAACCTGTGCCGTTATATGTAACCGAAGGCCCAATGTGAGGGCCAGGGCGATTGGGATACATAAAGGAAGCAGCCCCCGCCAAACAAACGCACAACGTTAAGCCGTGCGGGTGAGTTAAACACCTCGTCCTGAACCTTGCGCGTGAGCGTTCGCAGAAGGTTGATAATTTCTATCTATTTATTTTTATTATTTAATTACACCCCCCCTCCCCCCCAAAAAAATACACCGCCACACACAAAAAAACGGGAGAGATCGATGGTTAAAACTGTCCAGCGGCCTGCCGATCCCCTGTTTTGGAATACAGGGCATAAAACCATCAAAACAGGGTGGGAATCATAAACGTAAGGAAAATAATGAAGCACGAAGCGCAAGGTAAATATTTCAACTGTTCCTGATAAAACAAAACCTGGGCAATGCCGCTGGCATCACTAACCAGGGACATCTGTTGCTATCTTCCTTGATAGTTTTAACCTCATTATATCGCCTTTACGCCCTGGGGAATTTTCTGGTGTTTCTTGCCGGTTTCTGTTTCCCAGGCCCTCTTGATATTTACCCCGCGCTGTCTTTAAGGAATAGACTTCGCCTTCAAGATATGCTATCCTGAATCATGCCCGAAATTAACCAACAGCCTGAAAAGCTGGCCGTCAGCCAAGGGCTGACGATGATTCGCCACTCGGTTAGCCACATTATGGCCCAGGCCGTAACGAAACTTTTTCCCGGAACCAAAGTAGCCATTGGCCCTTCTATCGATAATGGCTTTTATTACGATTTTCTGCTGCCCCGGCCCATAAGCGCCGAAGATATTCCCGCCATTGAAGCGGAAATGAAAAATATAATTGACTCCCGGCAGGATTTTGTAAAGTTGACGGTAAGCCGGGAAGAGGCGTTACAACGTTTTGCGGGGGAGGAATTTAAACAAGAGTTGATTAACGATTTGCCCGCCGATGCTGAAATCACCATTTACGAAAACCGTGACAGTGAAGGTAAAACCCAATGGGCCGACCTGTGCCGGGGCCCCCATGTAGCCAACACCCGCGAGATTAATTCCGCAGCCTTTAAACTGCAAAGTATAGCCGGGGCCTACTGGCGCGGCGATGAAAACCGCCCTATGCTCACCCGCATTTACGGTACCGCCTGGGAAAATCCCAAAGACCTCAAGGCATATATTGCGTTTCTGGAAGAAGTTGAAAAACGCGACCACCGCCGTGTAGGAAAGGAACTTGACCTCTATTCGATTCACGAGGAAGCCGGGGCCGGGCTTATTTACTGGCATCCCAATGGCGGCAGAATGCGCGTTGCCATCGAGGATTTTTGGCGTAGGGAACACTACCGCAACGGCTACGAAATTCTCTACACGCCGCACATCGGCAAAAGCTGGCTCTGGGAAACTTCCGGGCATTTGGGTTTTTACAAGGGGAACATGTATTCGCCGATGGAAATTGACAAGCAGGACTACATCATCAAACCGATGAACTGTCCCTTCCATATTATGATTTATAAAAACAAGGGACGCAGCTACCGCGACCTGCCTTTGCGTTGGGCGGAACTTGGCACGGTATACCGTTACGAGCGCAGCGGTGTGCTGCACGGCCTCTTACGGGTGCGGGGCTTTACCCAGGACGACGCCCATATTTTCTGTACGCCGGAACAAATGGAGAGTGAGATTCTTGAAGTGCTGCGTTTTAGCCTTTCGCTGTGGAAGGTATTCGGCTTTAATGACATCAAGGCGTACCTGGCGACGAAGCCCGCTGAAAGCGTTGGCGAGCAGAGCCGCTGGGACGCCGCCCTTGAAAGCCTGCGTAAAGCGGTAGAGGCCGAAGGCTTGGATTACGAAATTGACGAGGGCGGCGGCGCGTTCTACGGCCCCAAAATCGATCTTAAAATAAAAGACGCCCTTGGCCGCGAATGGCAAATGACCACTATTCAATTTGATTTTAACGAGCCTGAACGCTTTGACATGACCTTTGTGGATGCAGACGGTCAGCACAAGCGCCCCTACATGGTACACCGCGCCCTGCTTGGTTCGCTGGAGCGTTTTTTCGGTGTGCTTATCGAACACTTTGGCGGCGCGTTCCCGGTGTGGATTGCCCCGGAACAAATCGCCGTTATTCCCGTTGCCGAAAGTTTTAACGATTATGCGAAAAAAATCGCTGCCGAACTCAAGGCCCGCGACCTGCGGGTTTCCGTGGAACTGGGCGATGCCCGTATGAATGCGAAAATCCGGGACTGCCAGAACCGGAAGATTCCCTACATGCTCGTAGTAGGCCAGCGCGAGGCCGACGGGGGAACGGTTTCGATTCGTTTGCGTAACGGCAGGCAGTTACCCGCCATGAAAATCGCGGATTTTGCCGCTTACGCGCTGGAAAAGGCAAACAGCCGCTCGCTGGAACTGTAGCAAGCCAAATGCTCCGTTGTGGACATCTTCACTGCATGTTCAGTTCTATCCGTTCAATGATGTGGTCCTGATACACCTCGTCCAGTTCCACAAAATGGCCGCTCCAGCCCCATACCAGGACAATCAGGTTCCTGAACTGCGCAAAAGAGGCTGCGCCTTCTGCGAGATTTTCG
>JAITHQ010000088.1 GCA_031279925.1 Treponema sp.
AGCGCGGCAAGCTGTTTCTGCGCTTCGGGGATTCTGCCGTGCTTTACCTCGGCGGCTTTGGAAAGGTTGCCCTCGCGCTCGTAATGGGTTTCCTCAATTTTTAATTCTTCTATTTTTTGTTTCAGTTCCCGGATTTTCTGAATGTCTTTTTTCTCGCCCTCCCAGCGGGCCTTCATTGCGTCACGTTCCTCGCTTAAGGCGGCGATTTCCTTTTCCAGTTTTGAAAGCCGGTCGCGGGACGCAGTATCATCTTCGCGGGAAAGGGCTTGCCGCTCGATGGAGAGCTGCAAGAGTTTACGCTCCAGTTTGTCAAGTTCTGTGGGGCGGCTGTCCAGTTCCATTTTAAGGCGGCTGGCCGCTTCGTCCACAAGGTCAATGGCCTTGTCCGGCAAAAAACGGCTGGTGATGTAGCGGCTGGAAAGAGCCGCCGCCGCAACCAGCGCCTCGTCTTTTATCCGCACGCCGTGGTGTACCTCGTAGCGTTCCTTAAGGCCCCGCAAAATGGCGATGGTATTTTCCACGGAAGGCTCAGGCGTGTACACCTGCTGAAAGCGCCGTTCAAGGGCGGCGTCCTTTTCAATATGCTTGCGGTATTCGTCAAGGGTTGTCGCGCCAATGCAGCGCAGTTCCCCCCGTGCCAGAGCGGGCTTTAACAGGTTGGAAGCGTCTGTCGCGCCCTCGGCGGCCCCGGCCCCTACCAGTGTGTGCAGTTCATCAATAAAAAGAATAACTTTCCCGTCAGAGGCTTGTACCTCGTGGATTACCGCTTTAAGGCGCTCTTCAAATTCGCCGCGGAATTTTGCCCCGGCAACCAGCGCGCCCAAATCCAGCGCCAGCAGTTTCTTTCCTTTTAGTCCTTCCGGCACATCACCAGCAACTATCCGCCGGGCAAGGCCCTCCACAATGGCGGTTTTTCCCACGCCCGGCTCGCCTATCAGCACCGGGTTGTTTTTGGTACGGCGGGACAGGACCTGCATACAGCGGCGAATTTCCTCATCACGGCCAATCACCGGGTCAAGTTTTTCCTGCCGGGCCAGGGCGGTCAGGTCCCGGCAGTAGCGGTCCAGCACCTGATACTTTTCCTCCGGGTTCTGATCGGTTACGCGGGCGTTTCCCCGCACCTGTTTTAGCGCCCCCAAAATGGCGTTTTTGGTAACGCCGGCTTTTTTCAAAAGCTCCGCCGCCTTGCCCTCCCCCGCCGCAATAGCGATAAGGAGATGTTCCGCGGAAACATATTCGTCTTTCAGCGCGGCGGCTTCGGCCTCCGCCTTTGCAAGTGTCTTTGACAGCGCGGAAGAAAATGTAAGCTGCGCCGCCTCGCCGTACATTTTGGGGGTCTGCTGTACCAGCGACTCCACACCGGCGGCAATGCGGGCGGTATCGCCGCCAATCCGCTCGACAATGGGCGGAACAATCCCGTCTTCCTGCCGCAGCAGGGCCAGCAGCAGATGGGCTGTTTCCACCTGCGAATGATCTTCCTTTTGCGCAATGACGGAAGCGGCCTCAAGCGCCTCCTGCGCTTTTATCGTCAACTTTTCATAATTCATATATATAAGATAATTAAATTGGGGCGGGAACGGCAAGGGGCGGAGTTATAAATACGCCCTGCTGATGGCCGGTTCCGCTGTTCCCCGCTGCTGGGCATAGCGCCGTAGTTCCATGACGGTAGTTAACCCCCGCTTCGCCAAGGCGCAACGCACCGTGTCCACCTGTCCTGGTCTCCGGCAAGCCGCCCCTGTTCGGGCAGTTCGTTACTGTCGATAGCCGTCCGCAGTTCGTTAACCCGTTCGCTAAAAGTCAAGAACCCTGGGCGGCTAAGGCCAACGCTATTTGGGCGGCCACACGGGAATTGTTAAAAACCAAAGATTTGTTGGCGGCTACACTCTTCCCTCCGGTTTTTTCATGGAGTTCGGCAAGCAGGAAAGGGGTGGTGGCTTTTCCTTTAATTCCCTGCTTTTTCGCTTCGGCAAGGGCCGCCTCTATGCAGGAAGAAATATAGGCGTTTTCCAGAGCGTCCTGTTCAGGAATTGGTACGGTGATAAGTACGCCGTTTTTAATACCGAGTTCGTACTTCGTGTTAAGGATACGGGCCGCTTCTTCGGGACTTTCAACGCGGTAATCGACGCCGCAGCCTGAAGCAGGTGTATAAAAACTGGGGAACTCATTGGTACGGTAGCCAAGTACGGATACTCCGGCGGTTTCGAGGTATTCAAGGGTAAGGGGAATATCGAGGATTGATTTCGCGCCCGCGCAGACAACGGCAACATTGGTTTGTGCCAACTCTTCTAAATCAGCGGAAATGTCAAAAGTTTGCTGGGCCTCACGGTGTACGCCGCCGATTCCGCCGGTAGCGAAAATCTTTATTCCAGCCAGATGGGCGCAAAACATGGTGGCCGCTACGGTTGTTGCGCCGTACTTTTTTGCGGCGATAACCGGGGCAATATCGCGGCGGCTGCATTTTGGAATATCGCGGTGTTCAGAAAAATACTGGATTTCCTCATCGTCAAGGCCGATCTTTATTTTTCCGGCAACAATTCCAATGGTGGCTGGAATCGCGCCTTCTTCCCGGATAATTTGCTCACAGGTTCTGGCACATTCCAGATTCGCCGGATAATTAAAGCCGTGTGAAATTATTGTCGATTCCAGCGCGACTACCGCTTTCTTTTCGTCAAGGGCCCTGAGGACTTCAGGGTTAAATTCAATGTACTGCATTTTGCTCCAACCGTTTAATATTTGTTAAGCTTATTTTTTCAGAAACTGTTTTTCTGCTCTGCGCCGTTAAGCCAGACATCGCCGATGAGAAACGGACTATCTCTTTATTAGAATAACCATTCAGCGAACCGTACACAATACCGGCCATAAAAGCGTCTCCTGAACCGGTAACATTTACTGCTGTAATATGAGGGGCCTCATGGAAAAAACATTCCTCCGCTGAATAAAAGAAAACGCCTTCCCCGCCCAAAGTGATAAAAACACGGCGTACTCCTTTTTCAACAAACCATTCCCCGGCCCTGCGCAGATTTTTTTTACCCTGAATTTTTAAACCCGAAATGGCGGCGGCTTCAATCCGGTTTAATTTGATGGTGTGAAAGGCTCCAATGCGGGATTTTACCTTTTCGGCCTTTGTTATTGAAACGGGGTCCAAAAAAATGGGCTGGCCAGCGCAGTTAGCCGCAATAAAATTAACCGCCTGAACGCTGATATTGGAATCAATGACAATGATTTTGCTTTTCTGTATGCGCCCGATTTTCTTTTCGAGATGGGCGGTATTCAGTTTTTCCAGTATCCGCATATCATTAAGGGCCAGCGCCATTTCACCACGGTTATCCATTAAGGCAAGATACACCGAAGTATTCATTTTGGGAAACACGCTGTCCCGTGTTTCAATACCCAAGTCATTACATTCGGCAAGCAGGGTTTTCCCAAAGGCGTCATTACCGATTGCGCTTATCAGGTTAACCGTTACTTTAAGCCGTGCGAGGTTTTCGGCAATATTCCGGGCGACTCCGCCTGAACAGCGGTCAATAGTACCGGGGTTGGAGTCGCCCTTTATCAGGGGCTGGCCGGAAAAACCGTTGATGTCGATATTGGCCCCGCCGATAACCGTTACTAGGTTCATTTATAAATAGCTTGTACTTTTTAGAAACAATTTGCAAGGTGTTTTATTCGTGCGGAGGGCTTGGTTGGCTAGTATTTCTTTAATTATTTTCCGGGAATCCCCAGGGTTCCTGCATTTACTCACAAAAAAGTAAATTCAGTAGGCATGGGCAATATGCGCATTTTGAAAAACCGTGGTATAATGATTGTAGAAGGAACATATTCATGGGAAAAATCAAGGAACCGTCAAACCTGTCGCCGCGGATCAAGTGGCTGCGGGATTTTTATTTCAAAGGCGTGGACCGGGAATGGAACAACGAGTTCCGGCCCTTCACCACCGGAACCGCGTGGGACCGGAACTACAACGAAATCACTTACTACGTAGTGCCGGAAACTTACGCCTTTTTCAAAACCTTTAGCCAGGGCTGTTTGCAGGGGGCGGTCAAAATCCCCACGCCGCCAGATTTTTACAAGAAGACGATTGCCGAGCGGCGGGCGTGGTTTACCAAAAAAGCGATGCTTGACTATGTGCCGCAGGAGATTCTTCCCGGCGACCTCCTCTGCGGGGCGGTGTTCAATCTGGCAACCAGCCACTGCCTTTCCGAAGACGAAAGCCGCCGCAAGGACGC
>JAITHQ010000100.1 GCA_031279925.1 Treponema sp.
CAATCGTGGGCAAACATGAAAAGGTATCTTCGGAATAACTTACAAAAGTTCCAATCCCTCAGTGATGGGATTTATGATTATTTTGAACCTTCATATACTTAACTTAATGCACTATAATACGTTCCAATAATTCTTTCGGTTTTGAGTGGGGTAGCCTGCACGTTCATCTGATTGAGAATTTATTGGATCAATATCGTCCCACAGTGTTTGAAGCGGTATCCCCTCAAGCTCATCTAAATATCTCTTTACTCTTATTCCACCCTTTCGGGTAAAATATAATCGATTTTCCTCATCTAACCGTTTCATTGTTTTAACCGGACAATGCCAGTAGCCATCTATGTCTTTATATGTGTAATAATACCCCTTTCCCTTCAATCCTTGCGCAGTGATAGGCCCATCAGTCCATTTACGACCATCAGCAAGCCACCGGCTATGCCGGTGGTCTATGACTACACGCCAGTTACCCCCCCCCCCCCCCCCCATCGATTTTGTAACTGGTTTTGCGGCGCTGAATCATGCTTGATTAAATTATTCAGCGCTTCCCTGGCGGCCAGCCGCCGCTTTAAATTCCGTCCAGATACGATTGTGCATGGCTTCTGCATCGGCGCTTACATTCTGGATCATCTCCATATCGTCACCAAATTCGCCGGGCAGGGTAAGAAATGATGCGTATTCGGGATCAATCAGGCTATCGGAAGCCGCATTGGTACTATAGTAGCCAAGGTATTCAAAGCAGCGGGCGCCCCTTTCGGCGTCAAGAATATAATCAAGGAAAGCGTGGGCCGCGCCTGGATTCGCCGCTTTAACGGGAATAAAACCCGCCATAATACCGAAACCAATTCCCTCGGAAGGAAACACCACCTTAAGCTCAGGATTCTGCAGCATTGCCATAGTCACCTGAGAGGTATACATCACCGCAGCCGATATTTCCCCGGACAGCAGCTCGTCCTCCAGATTGTCATCACGGATAAGGCGGATATTCGGGGCCAAGGCGCGAAGGTATTCTCCGGCGGATCGAATCACTTCAAGATCGTTGGTATTATAACTCTGCCCCATCACCTTCAGAGCCATTCCATTGACCACCCGAAAACTGTCGATGATACCCACGTTGTTTGCCAGGATAGGGTTCCAGAGATCCGTGTAGCCAGAGATAGGTATCCTCACCCGATTGGGATCGTATACAATGGTCTGGATGCCGGCGCCGTAAGGTACGGTGTATGCATCGCCGGGATCATAAAACTGCTGCTGATAAATCGGGTTGATATTGCCATAATTGGACAGTTTCGATTTATTCAGTTTTTGTGCCAGCCCTTCCGAGATTACCGTCTCAATGATATAATCGTCGGCAATAATAAGATCATAGTCCCCGCCACTGGCGGCGGTAAGCCTTGTCAGCATAGTCTCATTGGTATCAAAAATGACGTACTTAACCCTGACGCCGGTTTCTTCCTCAAAGCCCTTGAGTATCTCAGGAGGAAACATCTCGCTCCAAGTATAAAGGACAAGACCAGGTTTAGCTTTACAACCCATCATAATAAGCGCGCCGAGAGTCAAAACAGCAGCAAGTATTCTTTTCATTATTTCTCCTTAAAAACCATCTTCTGTTTCAGATACTATAGAGATTTGTTCGGAAGCTTATGTTGCCGGACAAGTCCAATATCCAAGGTAATACTATCAAAAAATAAATATTAAGGGAAGATATGCTCAAGGGAGGCTGCTGTTCACCCGGCTGAACGCCGCCGCGAGAGCCATGCGGCTATCAGGCAGAGAATCATGGTAAGGGCAAAAATTAGCGTACACATGGCGTTGGTTTTGGGGGTAACGCCGGTTTTTATCTGCGAATAGATTTTCATGGGCAGGGTGTTGGCGTCGACGCCGGCCACAAAAACGCTTACGATCACATCATCAAAACTCATTGCAAAAGAAATCAACATGCCGGAGACAATGGCGGGCAGTATCATCGGCAGGGTGATGTCGCAAAATGCCCTCGCTTCGCTTGCCCCCATAATCCGCGCCGCTTCCACATAGCTCCCGTCAAGACCGGCAAGCCGTGATCGCACCAAAAGATAGGTGTAGGGAACGCAGAAGGCCGTGTGGGCAATGACCAGAGTGAACATGCCCAGGGGCAGGGCGAGGAGTGAAAAAAATGAAAGGAAGGTCATGCCCAGAATGATCTCGGGAATCATAATCGGCAGTATGGAAAGATATTCCATAATGGTATGGGCCGGCTTCCGAGGCGCGCAGGCGGCGCTTGCCTTCGTTATGCCCCACGCGCCCAGGGCGCCGATACTTGCCGAAGAAAAACTGGCAAGCAGTCCCAGCACAACGCTGTTCCGTAGCGCCTCAAACAGTGAACGGTCCTGAAACAATTGCGCATACCAGTTAAGGGTAAAGCCGCCCCACACCGAAGAAAGGCGGCTCTGGTTAAACGAGTAGACAATAACCAGGGCGATAGGCACATACAGTATCACCAGGACAAGGCCGATATACAGGGGAAAGGCGCGGCGCTTTTTCATATCAACCCTTCCAGTTCGCCTGAATGGGTAACGCGGCGGTACAGGTACAGAAACAGGCTGGTTAGTATCATGAGCATTACGCTTAACGCGGCGGCAAAGGGCCAGTCATGAACATTCATTAACTGTTCGCGGATAAGGTTCCCCACCAGAATAACCTTGTTGCCGCCAAGGATGTCGGCGATAAAGTAAAGCCCCATAGAGGGAATAAAGGTAAGGATTACGCCGGAAAAAAGCCCCGGCATGGTAAGGGGCAGGCTGACACTCAGAAATGCCCGTACTCTGCCCGCCCCCAGAATCCGGGCGGCCTCTACCAGTGAGCGATCCAGTTTTTCCGCGCTGGTGTACACCGAGTAGATCATAAAAGGCAGCAGGGCGTATATCATACCGGTAACAACCGCCGGGTATGTATACAGCAGGCGGAGCGGCTCCTTCGTTATTCGCAAGTACATTAATATTGAATCGAGTGTGCCGTTCGCCCTGAACACAATGATCCAGCCGTACAGCCGCATAAGAGCGCTTGTCCAAAAGGGAATAATAAGGAGTACCATTACCCGGCTGCGCCATACTCTGCTGAATTGCGCCATAAAATAGCCGAAAGGGTAACCGATGACGGCAACAGTTCCGGTGCTGATAAGGGCCAGCTTGATTGACTGCCTGAATGTTTCAAGGTAAACCGGCTCCAGAATACGGCGGTAATTGTCAAGGCTGAATACCGCCTCTACTCCCCAGGCGCCCTGCCGCCGCATAAAACTTAAAGCGATTAGGTAGAGAAGGGGGCCTAGGACAAAGACAAGGGTAAAGAGGTACAGGGGAACAAGCGCCGCCTGAGGGCCTCCCCGTCCACGGAGAGCGACCGTTATTTTGCCTTTATTCAATGGCTTCATGCTGATCCACTGCCACGGCGTTGGCCGGAAGCCAATGCGCCCGCACTGTGTCGCCAATTGCAAAGGGGGCGTCTATGCCCTGTACGCTTGCACTTATTTCGCCGCCGTCGCCATTGTACAAACGGGCGCTGATACGGAGCAGCCCGCCGGCAAAACTTTTTCCCGTAACAACAGCGGTAAGCCCTTCACCCTCCCCCTCGGGAGAAAAAATCACATGCTCTTCCCGCACCGCAAGGCGAATCTCCCGCCCTTCCGCCGCATCAATGCCGTCCATAAGCGCAAGGGTTCCGGCGGGATGTTCAAACCAGAGCCGGCGCCTTCCCGCATCTCTGCGGGAAATTACTTTGCCCGCAAACACATTGGCCCCCCCGACAAAACGGGCTACATAACCCGTTTTCGGACGCTGGTATACTTCAATAGCTGAACCGGTCTGCTCAAAGACCCCGTGGTGCATAACGGCAATGCGGTCTGACATGGAGAGCGCCTCTTCCTGATCGTGGGTAATATAGATGAAGGTAATGCCAAGCTGCTGCTGCAGACGTTTCAGTTCAACCTGCATTTGGCGGCGAAGCTGCAGATCGAGCGCTCCCAGAGGCTCATCCAAAAGCAGCACCTTTGGCCGATTAATCACAGCGCGGGCAACGGCCACCCGCTGGCGCTGCCCGCCTGAAAGCTCCTCGGTCCGCCGCCGCCCGAAACCGGAAAGCCGCGTCAGCGCCAGGGTTTCAGCCACCGCCGCCTGAATCTCCGCACGGGGAACGCCCTTTAATTTTAGACTGTAGCCGATATTCTGCTCAACGTTCATGTGGGGAAACAGAGCGTACTGCTGAAAGACCATATTTACACCCCGCCTGTCCGGCCCAAGGACGCTTACATCCTGCCCGTCAATAAACACCCGCCCTGTGTCCGCTGTTTCAAGCCCGGCGATAATCCGCAAAACCGTAGTTTTGCCGCAGCCGGAAGAACCCAACAGCGTAATAAATTCCCCCCGGCCAACGGAAAGATCAAGCCCCCGCAAAACCTCAACAGAACCAAAACTTTTTTAGATTCCCTTAAGACGCAGAATTTCCCCGCCAGCGCTCACCCCTTGAGTGTAGATTTATGGGCAGGGAAAGTCAATGCAACGCAATGCCTGCCCAACAATTCCGAATTCAAAAAAATGCTATACTTTTGGCATGGGAGCGGAACCAATAGAGCGGCTGATAGCCGGTCTAAAAAAACAGGCTGCCCGACGCCTTACCAGCGGAAAACAGTAATGGCCTGAAATAGCGGAGCATTATAGTAGATTAATTTAAGTTTTTGAAATAGAAACCGATATATAAAACATGTATAGTATTGATTATAAACAGCGTGCGGTCGCTTTTAAAGATGAAGGACATACCTTCAAAGAATTGAAAGAAGC